>CAMKZP010000243.1 GCA_946477805.1 uncultured Enterobacter sp. | reverse complement strand
CTACACTCGACTAGTCGTCGGCAGCGTCAGATGTGTATAAGAGACAGGCCGTGCTGGCCTTACTGAATATTTTCAACGTTCGACGTATCGGCATCTACGTGCTGGTGGGGATGGTGCTCTGGACGGCGGTGCTGAAATCGGGCGTGCATGCCACGCTTGCCGGCGTGATTGTTGGCTTCTTCGTGCCGCTTAAGGGGCAGGAGGGGAACTCCCCGGCTAAACAGCTGGAGCATGTGCTGCATCCGTGGGTGGCCTTTATGATCCTGCCGCTGTTTGCCTTTGCCAACGCGGGCGTTTCGCTGGGCGGGGTGACGCTTGACGGGCTGACGTCCGTACTGCCGCTTGGGATTATTGCCGGGCTGTTCATCGGTAAGCCGCTGGGCATTAGCCTCTTCTGCTGCCTGGCGCTGAAGCTGAAGCTGGCATCACTGCCGCATGGCACCACGTTTAAGCAGATTATGGCCGTCGGCGTCCTGTGCGGAATTGGCTTTACGATGTCGATCTTTATCTCGACGCTGGCGTTTGGCGCGCATGCCCCCGAGCTTATCGTCTGGGCAAAACTCGGCATTCTTATCGGGTCATTACTGGCCGCAGCGGTGGGTTACACCCTGTTGAAGGTGAAATTGTCGGGACAGGCCGTCCAGGCATAACGGGAAACCGGGAGAAGGGGGCCTTCTCCCGATACACAATCAGGGAGCGAAGACGCGATGTCTCATTTGAATTACAACCATCTCTACTACTTCTGGCACGTCTACAAACAGGGCTCGGTCGTGGGTGCCGCAGAGGCGCTCTACCTGACGCCGCAGACCATAACCGGGCAAATCAAGGCGCTGGAAGAGCGCCTGCAGGGCAAGCTGTTCAAGCGCAAGGGGCGCGGTATTGAGCCAAGCGAGCTGGGCGAGCTGGTGTTTCGCTACGCCGACAAAATGTTCACCCTGAGCCAGGAGATGCTGGATATCGTCAACTATCGCAAAGAGTCGAACCTGCTCTTTGACGTGGGCGTGGCGGATGCGCTGTCAAAACGGCTGGTGAGCGGCGTGCTGGATGCGGCGGTGGTTGAAGATGAGCAAATTCACCTGCGCTGCTTTGAATCCACCCACGAGATGCTGCTGGAGCAGCTTAGCCAGCACAAGCTGGACATGATCATCTCGGATTGCCCGATTGATTCCACGCAGCAGGAGGGGCTGTTCTCGGTGAAAATTGGCGAGTGTGGCGTAAGCTTCTGGTGTATTAACCCGCCGCCGGAAAAGCCGTTCCCCGCATGCCTTGAAGAGCGTCGCCTGCTGGTGCCGGGAAGGCGCTCCATGCTCGGTCGCAAGCTGCTGAACTGGTTTAACTCCCAGGGGCTGAAGGTGGAAATCCTCGGCGAATTTGACGACGCGGCGCTGATGAAAGCCTTTGGCGAAGCGCATAACGCCATCTTCGTTGCGCCGACGCTGTACGCGCACGATCTCTATTCAGACGACAAGATTACGGAGATTGGCAGAGTGGATAACGTGATGGAGGAGTACCACGCCATATTTGCCGAAAGAATGATCCAGCACCCGGCGGTGCAGCGCATCTGCAACCGCGACTACTCGACGCTGTTTACGCCCCCGGCAAACTGAAGGCATAAAAAAACCCGCGTTAAGCGGGTTCTTTAAACAAGCAACAACAAGTAGCGATTAAGCCAGTTTGTTGATCTGCGCGGTCAGGTTTGCTTTATGACGCGCTGCTTTGTTTTTGTGGATCAGACCTTTAGCAGCCTGACGATCCACGATTGGTTGCATTTCGTTAAATGCGTTCTGCGCTGCAGCTTTGTCGCCAGCTTCGATTGCTGCGTATACTTTCTTGATGAAGGTACGCATCATAGAGCGACGGCTTGCGTTGTGCTTACGAGCCTTCTCAGACTGTACGGCACGTTTCTTAGCTGATTTGATATTAGCCAAGTCCAACTCCCAAATATGATCTATGTGGACAATTCAAAGGCCGAGGAATATGCCCTCTCTGCCTTCTTTTGTCAATGGATTTGTGCAAATAAGCGCCGTTAATTAGCGACGCTACGTTACGTAGTGATGGCGCAGGATTCTACCAGCTTGTGTTCCGTGAATACAGCCTTTCGGCATAAAAATCGCAGTTCCCAGGCAGATTTTTTCGCTGTGAAAGGTCAGCATGATGAAATCATTACGGCTTTCTGTTTTGCGTGAACAATCGCCGGTTAACCTTAACCGCCGTACAAGGTATACTTTGGCGATTTTCACTGTTTTGAGCCAGACATGAAGCTGATACGCGGCATACATAATCTCAGCAAAGCCCCTCACGGGTGCGTGCTGACCATTGGTAATTTCGACGGCGTGCATCGTGGTCATCAGGCGCTGCTGCAGGGATTGCGTAAAGAAGGGGAGGCGCGTGGCCTGCCCGTTGTAGTGATGATTTTCGAGCCGCAGCCGCTTGAGCTGTTTGCGGGCGAAAAATCACCTGCCCGTCTTACTCGCCTGCGCGAGAAGTTGCGCTATCTGGCAGAGTCCGGCGTGGACTACGTATTGTGCGTGCGCTTCGACCGCCGCTTTGCCGCGCTGACAGCACAAAATTTTGTCAGCGACCTGCTGGTTAAGCGTCTTGGCGTGCAGTTTCTTGCAGTAGGTGATGATTTCCGCTTTGGCGCTGGTCGTCAGGGTGATTTCTTGCTATTACAGAAGGCTGGCCTCGAGTACGGCTTTGACGTCACCAGCGCGATGACCTTCTGCGAAGGCGGCGTTCGCGTCAGCAGCACGGCGGTACGCCAGGCGCTGGCGAACGATGAGCTGGATACCGCAGAAAACCTGCTGGGGCATCCGTTCACCATTTCTGGCCGCGTGGTCCACGGCGACGCGCTGGGCCGCACCATAGGTTTCCCGACGGCGAATATCCCGCTGCGTCGGCAAGTCTCCCCGGTTAAAGGGGTGTATGCGGTAGAAGTGGCGGGCCTGGGCGATAAACGCTTTTACGGCGTCGCCAACATTGGCACGCGTCCTACCGTCGCCGGAGTGCGTCAACAGCTGGAAGTACACCTGCTGGACGTTGTAATGGACCTCTACGGTCGCCATATAGATGTAATCCTGCGTAAAAAGATACGCAACGAGCAGCGATTTGGCTCGCTGGATGAATTGAAAGCGCAAATCGCGCGCGATGAATTAACGGCCCGCGAGTTTTTTGGGCTTTAGAACCGGCTTAACTGCCTACGTGATAAATACGGAACCGAGAATCTGATGAGTGACTATAAATCAACCCTGAATTTGCCGGAAACAGGGTTCCCGATGCGCGGCGATCTCGCTAAGCGCGAACCGGGAATGCTGGCGCGTTGGACCGATGATGACCTGTACGGCATCATTCGTGCAGCCAAAAAAGGCAAAAAAACCTTCATTCTGCATGATGGCCCTCCCTATGCGAATGGCAGCATTCATATTGGTCACTCTGTAAACAAGATTCTGAAAGACATTATCGTGAAGTCTAAAGGCCTCACGGGCTTTGACTCGCCTTACGTTCCGGGCTGGGACTGCCACGGTCTGCCAATCGAACTGAAAGTTGAGCAAGAGTTTGGCAAGCCGGGTGAGAAATTCACCGCCGCCGAGTTCCGCGCGAAATGCCGCGAATACGCTGCCACCCAGGTTGACGGTCAGCGCGCTGACTTTATCCGTCTGGGCGTGCTGGGCGACTGGTCGCACCCGTACCTGACGATGGACTTCAAAACTGAAGCCAACATCATCCGTGCGCTGGGTAAAATCATCGGCAACGGCCACCTGCACAAAGGCGCGAAGCCGGTGCACTGGTGCGTGGACTGCCGTTCCGCGCTGGCAGAAGCGGAAGTTGAGTATTACGACAAAACCTCTCCATCCATCGATGTCGCGTTCGCTGCTGTCGATCAGGATGCGGTGAAGGCTAAATTTGGCGTCTCCTCGGTAAATGGCCCAATCTCTCTGGTGATCTGGACCACTACTCCGTGGACGCTGCCAGCTAACCGCGCGATCTCCCTGTCCGGCGAGTTTGACTACGCGCTGGTGCAGGTAGAAGGCCAGGCGGTTATCCTGGCGAAAGATCTGGTTGAGAGCGTGCTGAAGCGCGCAAACATCACCGACTACACCGTGCTCGGCACCGTAAAAGGCGACGCGCTGGAGCTGATGCGCTTCAGGCACCCGTTCCTGGACTTCGACGTGCCTGCGATCCTGGGTGACCACGTGACGCTGGAAGCGGGTACCGGTGCGGTGCATACCGCTGGTGGCCACGGTCCTGACGACTACAACATCAGCCTGAAATACGGTCTGGAAATCGCTAACCCGGTCGGCCCGGACGGTTCTTACCTGCCTGGCACCTACCCGGCGCTGGACGGTATCAACGTCTTTAAAGCGAACGACATCATCGTAGATATGCTGCGCACCAGCGGCGCGCTGCTGCACGTCGAAAAAATGCAGCACAGCTATCCGTGCTGCTGGCGTCATAAGTCGCCGATCATCTTCCGTGCGACCCCGCAGTGGTTCGTCAGCATGGATCAGAAAGGCCTGCGCGAGCAGTCTCTGAAAGAGATCAAAGGCGTGCAGTGGATCCCGGACTGGGGCCAGGCGCGTATTGAATCCATGGTGGCTAACCGTCCTGACTGGTGTATCTCCCGTCAGCGTACCTGGGGCGTGCCGATGTCGCTGTTCGTGCATAAAGAGACGCAGGAACTGCACCCCAACACCCTGGAACTGATGGAAGAAGTGGCGAAGCGCGTTGAGGTTGATGGCATTCAGGCGTGGTGGGATCTCGATGCCCGCGACATCCTGGGCGCTGACGCAGACAGCTACGAGAAAGTGCCGGATACCCTGGACGTGTGGTTCGACTCCGGTTCAACCCACTCTTCAGTCGTTGACGTGCGCCCGGAGTTTGCCGGTCACGCTGCCGACATGTATCTGGAAGGCTCTGACCAACACCGCGGCTGGTTTATGTCATCGCTGATGATCTCCACCGCCATGAAGGGCAAAGCGCCTTACCGCCAGGTACTGACCCACGGCTTCACCGTCGATGGTCAGGGCCGCAAGATGTCCAAGTCCATCGGTAACACCGTTTCGCCGCAGGACGTAATGAACAAGCTGGGCGCGGATATCCTGCGTCTGTGGGTGGCCTCTACCGACTACACCGGCGAAATGGCGGTGTCTGACGAGATCCTCAAGCGTGCCGCCGACAGCTATCGTCGTATCCGTAACACCGCGCGCTTCCTGCTGGCGAACCTGAACGGGTTCGATCCGCTGAAAGACATGGTCAAGCCGGAAGAGATGGTGGTGCTGGACCGCTGGGCAGTAGGCTGCGCGAAAGCGGCTCAGGACGATATCCTGAAGGCCTATGAGTCTTACGATTTCCACGAAGTGGTGCAGCGCCTGATGCGCTTCTGCTCCATTGAGATGGGCTCGTTCTACCTCGACATCATCAAAGACCGCCAGTACACCGCGAAAGCGGACAGCGTGGCGCGTCGTAGCTGCCAGACCGCGCTGTTCCACATCGCGGAAGCGCTGGTGCGCTGGATGGCGCCGATCATGTCCTTCACCGCAGATGAAATCTGGGGCTACCTGCCGGGCGAGCGTGAGAAGTATGTCTTCACCGGCGAGTGGTACGAAGGGCTGTTCGATCTCTCCAGCACCGAAGCGATGAACGATGCCTTCTGGGACGAGCTGCTGAAAGTGCGTGGCGAAGTGAACAAGGTGATCGAGCAGGCGCGTGCTGACAAGAAAGTCGGCGGCTCTCTGGAAGCGGCAGTCACCCTGTACGCGGAACCTGAGCTGGCGGCGAAACTGACGGCGCTAGGCGATGAATTACGATTTGTCCTGTTGACCTCCGGTGCGAAAGTTGCGGATTATGCCGAGGCGTCTGCTGATGCTCAGCAGAGCGAGCTGCTCAAAGGACTGAAAGTCGCGCTGAGCAAAGCCGACGGTGAGAAATGCCCGCGCTGCTGGCATTACACTACCGATGTCGGTCAGGTGGCGGAACACGCAGACATCTGCGGACGCTGTGTCAGCAACGTCGCCGGTGACGGCGAAAAACGTAAGTTTGCCTGATGAGTAAAACTCTCTGTTCAACAGGACTGCGCTGGCTGTGGCTGGTCGTGGT
>CAMKZP010000242.1 GCA_946477805.1 uncultured Enterobacter sp. | reverse complement strand
GAATTAAACAAGATTATAATCCTTAATTTCAACTTAAAACAGAATAATGTTTTACGTCATTGGTTTTTGTTGCACTATTATCTCGCCAACCAAGTGTAGTGCAGCATCAACCTGAGGCCATTGTAACTCTCCTCTGGTGCGCCCTTCTTCTTGTCAGGCACACACATGAAAGCGGCCTCGGGCCTGCTGTACCGTAGCTGAGCATTAGCGCCAGCTACCACGCTTTTAACTTAATAAGAAGTAATCTGGAGATTTACATGTTCAAGAAAATGTTCACCTTAACCCTCGTTGCTGCTGCACTGAACGCTGGCTATGCCTCTGCAGAAGATAATGCAGCAGGTGGCGTGATCAACTTCACCGGCGCTATCACTGATACGACGTGTACTATTAACGGCGGCAAAAGCGCTGACTTTACCGTCGCGCTTTCCCCGATCACCGTTGACGATGCAGGCACCACCGTCGGCCCCATTACTAAAAATAAGAAAACTATTTCTTTAACGTTCTCAGGCTGTTCACCGGCAGCAGGAACCGCGGGCACTCCGCTTAAAATTTACTTCTCTTCCGCTGATAATATTTCAACGGATGGTAAATATCTGCTGAACAATACCGTTAATGAAAGCGACGCCAGCGTTTCACGTAATGTAGGCTTCTCTTTAGCAGAGCCAGGCTCTTCTTCGCCTATCGCGTTAAACCAGCCATATGTAACAAACATTATGGGTGATAAAGCTGCACCTGATTCTGAAACGCCGTGGGCTCGGAGATGTGTATAAGAGACAGACAGCGAAGCGGCTAAAGTTGGATCTTTAAGCTCAAACGTTACCTACACCGTTTCCTATCTGTAATTATTCCCCCAGGCCCTTCGGGGCCTGGTTAAGAAGGTTTTAGTATGCGTAATTTATTTCTTCTGACTGCTCTTATCCTGAGTACGGGTAACGCCTGGGCTAATATTGTTATTAATGGCACGCGAATTATATACCCAGAGAAAAATAAAGAGGTGATTGTTCAGCTGGTGAATAACGGTGACGATCCCTCTCTGGTCCAGTCGTGGATAGACGATGGCGATATCAACTCGACGCCAGAAACTGCCAACGTTCCTTTTATGCTTTCACCTCCAGTCGTTAAAGTGTCAGGACATAATGGACAGCAATTACGCATTAAAAAACTGTCTGCAGATTTACCGCGTGACCGAGAGTCAGTATTTTTCCTGAACGTGTTGGATATTCCGCCAACACCCGAAAATATGCAAAACCTGAACACCGTTCAGCTGGCGATAAAATCGCGCATTAAGCTTTTTTATCGTCCTGCCGGTATCGTCAATTCGGTTGATAAAGCGACAGCGTCCTTAAAGCTTTATGCCAATGGAAAGTCATTCACCATTGAAAATAAAAGCCCCCTGCACATTACCCTGGCGAACATAGAGCAGAACAAGGTAAAGCTGCTGGATGACTCACCTATGGTTGCGCCTTTTGCCAGCACAAAAATTGCCAGTAAAAAAGTGACCACTAAAGGTCAGGCTTATCAAGTCATATATATCGATGATCTGGGTGCCTATAAAACACTATCTGTTACTGCAGAGTGATTGGATTACTACAAAATGAAACCGAAATACACCAGACTGTATGTTTTAATCGTCTGTGCCCTTATGACGTCGCAATCAGGTGCGGTCAATTTTGATACCTCACTCCTCGCGGGTGCATCAGGCGAAGCGGATCTTTCGCGTTTTTACGACAACAGCGATATGCCTCCCGGTGAACATGAGCTTGATATTTACGTTAACGGCGACTGGAAAGGCCGATTCAACGTCAATTTCGCACAGCAGCAAGACGACATTCGTCTTGCCTGGCGGGATGCGGCGCTGCTGGGCGTTCGGCTGGACGCTCTTCCAGCCCCTAAGGATGAAAACGGTGACATTACGCTCGCAGAAGTCGTCCAGGGTGGAAAAGTGGAGGTTGAACCCGGCACGTTAAGCCTGCGCCTGACGGTTCCTCAGGCGTCGTTAGACCGCGTTGAAGCAGGCTATCTTCCCTCTCAGTTTTGGGATGAAGGTATTTCAGCGTTGCTCCTGTCCTATAACGCCACTTATTACAACACGCACTCTAAGCTTGACGGTAAAGATACCAGCGACGATCTCTTTGCCGGGATTGAGTCCGGTGTAAACCTGCTGGGCTGGCAGTTTCGTGATAATAGCGTGTGGCGTAAGCGTGCGGGTGAGAACGGCAGCTGGCAAAACAACACACGCTATGTGCGCAAACCGATCGCCGGACTCGGCTCGAATTTGATGGTGGGTGACTTCTTCACGCAGGGAGAGCTGTTTGATTCCCTGCGGATCCGCGGCGTCTCTTTGCGCTCGGATCTGAATATGCGCCCAAATTCTCAGCGTGGTTTTTCACCTGTTGTCCGTGGTACTGCACAGACAAATGCCCTGGTCCGGATTATCCAGAATGGCAGCGTGATTTATCAGGAAAACGTACCGCCGGGTGCCTTTGTAATCGACACCATTCAGCCAACCGGTTCCGCCGGGGATTTGTTTGTCAGCGTACTGGAAGCCGATGGAAGCACACAGTCATTCAGCGTGCCGTTTTCGTCCGTGCCGGGTATGTTAAAAGAGGGGGTAAGTCAGTACAGCCTGGTGGCTGGCAATGTTCGTTCCATGAACAGCACCTATGAGCCCGGTTTTTTGCAGGGCACGCTGCAGTACGGCATGAATAACCTGGTGACCGGCTATGCAGGCACGATACTGAGCGACAATTATCAGTCATCCCTGATTGGGGCTGGCTGGAACCTCCCGGTCGGCGCGGTGTCGGTGGATGTCACGCACGCCAACACCCGGCTGCAGCAGGGCAGCAAAAGCGGCCAAAGTTTCCGTATTGCCTACAGCAGGTTTATTGATTTCACGGGAACTAACTTTACGCTGGCCGCTTACCGGTATTCGACTAAGGGTTACTACAGCTTCACCGACGCGATTTATTCGCGCGATGGATACCAGCGCCTGCGTGATGACTATGAAAACCGCAGCGGCGGCACCGATGTGTTGCCCGACATCGATCTCAGCACCTGGGATGCGATGCGTTCCGCTCGGCCAAAAAACACGTTCACCCTTAACCTTAATCAGCGATTAAGTGACAAGGCAGGCACGATATTTTTCTCAGGAACCCAGCGTGACTATTGGTCAGCATCCCAGACCAACCGCGAGTATCAGGTCGGCTATTCGAACGCCTTTGGCCAGATGAGCTATAACGTCTCCGCCAGTCGCGTAAGAAACTCCGATCGTGAAGAAGAGACGCGTTTTTACGCTTCGCTGAGCGTGCCGTTCAGCATGTTTGATAATCGCGCATGGGTGACGGCGGGTATGTCAGCAAATGGCTCGAAATATCAGCAGAGTAATATCAGCCTGAGCGGCAACGCGCTGGAGTCTAATCGCCTGAGCTACACCCTTTCCGGAAGTAATCAAAAGGGTGGAGAGAATATGGCCAGTGCGAACGTCAGCATGCGCACAGCGTTCTCCACGCTTGGCGGATCGTTTAGCGAGTCCTCTGATTATCGGCAGGCCGGTTTAAGTTCTCGCGGCAGTCTGGTTGCTATACCGGGGCATATTCTTGCCTCGAATGAGATAGGCAACACCTTAACGATCGTTGAAGCACCGCAGGCAGCAGGCCTGATGGTGAACGGCGACGAAAGCATTAAGACCAACCGTGACGGGCTGGCCCTGGTTCCTTACGCGACCCCGTACCGTAAAAACGCCATAACATTAACGCAAACGAATGACAGCGACGGGGCAGAAATCATCGGCAATATTGCTAACGTCGTCCCTTATGACGGCTCGGTCAACATGCTGCGTTTTGAAACGGATCGCCGCCAGTCCTGGCAGCTTAAGGCCGTGCGCCCTGATGCTAAACCCCTGCCCTTCGGTACGGAAGTGTTTGACGAAAACCGTAAACCCGTTGGGTACGTGGGCCAGGCCAGCGTGATTTATCTGCGGGCTACTGAGCCCCCTAAAATGCTGAACATCCCGCTCCGTGGAGGCCATTGTGTCATTCAAAGCCCGGCGCTTTCTCTAAACCAGAAACCGGCTTTATGTTTACCGCAGGAATAAATTTATGATCAGGCTGTTTATTTTTCTTCTTTTCGCCATGACCAGCGGTGCGAGCTATGCCACCTGTTATGGCAGTAGCATGATGTATGGATCGGTGATTACCGTCGATCTTTCCGATAAGCTGAGCGCACAGACGCCAGAGTGGACGGGGAGCTTTACGACGCAATATGCCGGCAGTTTTAACTGCAGTACGCGTAACAGCGAATTTGGCTATACGCCAATATTATCGACGGATAATAACTATGCGACTATTTTTGGCTTTGAGAATAATAAGCATAAGATCCGGGCTGAGATCACCTCAACGCCAGCGAACGTCACGCTTACAGATTCCGGCTCGCATCAGGCTAGCGAACTGAACGTTCCTTTCCAGGTAAAATTTACCTTAGTGAATACGAACGGTACCGCCGTCTCGGGCAATACCGCTTATCTTAGCGATGTGCTCTTTGTGACCGATCTGAGCGGCATGTCGTTGCTGGACATTATCCTGTGGCCTGCAAAACAGCTTATTAAGATTTTGCAGTGGCTGTTGAATGGATTTAACTGGCCTTACGATCAGCGGGATATGCTGGGCCAGCCAATGACGATAAAGTATGCGCCAAAATCAACGACCTGCAGCTTTGCAAATGCAGGCCTTACGGTTACGCTGCCAACGGTTGGCGTAAATCAGATCGCGGCAAACAGGCAGGCTGGCCTTACGCCTTTTACGCTCAATATGCGCTGTGACAATATTTCCCCTGAAGGAACCAGCGATCGGGCAATTGATATGTATCTTTCCAGCACACGCCTGCTCTCAAGCGATTCGAGCGTGCTGATTGATACCGACAGTGCGGCAGCGAAAGGCGTTGGATTACGGCTGGTGAAACTCAGCGCGCCTGAAGCCCCGGTCCTGATGACAACCTCGACAACCGCTCGCGGAAATGCGACCTCATTGTTCAGCGTCGCGGCAGGTGGAAGCTTGAGCCAGACCTTCTCGATACCGATGGCTGCGTATTACTACCCGCATAACGCGGCAATTCTCAGCGCGGGTAAAATCAATACATCTGCAACGCTGAATATTATTTATCCTTAGGCCAGTAAGGTTTGGGCGCACGCGCGCCCTGAACCTAAACGTTAAACCCACCGGTAATCTGTAAAAACTTAATAAATTCGCCAGAATTAGAAATCCCCAGCTTTTTCAATGCATTATGCTTTTGAGTTGCAATCGTACTGACCGAGCGGCGCTTCCAGCTGGCAATTTCTGAAAGTGATTGTCCCTGCGCCAGGAGCCAAAGCACCTCCCATTCTTTTGATGATAAGCTGGCGTGCTCTCGTCTGGTGCCTTTTCGCAAACCGGGAGAAACGTAGGGTACCGCCACGTTCTGGCACAGCAATCTTTTAAAGGCTGCCGCCAGCTCGTCAACGTCCTCTTTTAAGCTCAGCGTTACCTCATATTTCATGTTGATAATGCGTGAAAGAGGCCAGCGCTCATCATCGTCTATAAGAAGTATTCGCCTGACGCCGTGGCGGCGACACAGTTGCTCCAGGCTTATATTCTCCGGCAAGCCCCAGTCAGGCAAATTAAGCATAAACCGAAAATGGGTGATTAAGACATCTACTCGTCCTGAAGAAATCATTTCAAAAAGGCTGTCAGCAGACTGGATTGTCTCCAGCTGGAATGCACACTCCCTGACCTCTTTTTTGAGATAATAAAAGAGTAGCTGCTGAAAAATATTAGCATCATAAAACATAGCGACCACTGAGGGATCTTTGTCATTTTTCATATTGTTATCGTGGCTGTTATTGATAGGGTTAATGCTATAGTCAGAGGATATTGGAGTCCAGCCATTAAAGAGATAATATTCAAAACCACCCCAGGAATATCTCCTCAACGATAAAATTAATCCTAATAAAAAACAAATTAGCAGAAAAAGATTATCGCTGCTGAAATAATCCTATTTCCCAAACGCTCTCACACTGTTTATACTTCATCATGTCAAACAGTGAACTTATGACAAATAGGCTGTCTCTTATACACATCTGACGCTGCC
>CAMKZP010000241.1 GCA_946477805.1 uncultured Enterobacter sp. | reverse complement strand
ATATAAATCAATATATGAAACTCAAGTATCCGTATGGTTAATGGCAGCTATTTTTTTACCTCAACTGCCATTCTAGTTGGTGTAGTCAGCAGGCGCCGCCGCTCACACAGCAGAGCGGCGGCGGATCGCATTTATTAAATTGACGAGTCTCAATTATGGAAAACCGGTTATTACAGGCGAACGCGACGCGGCCTCAGTACGATCGCGACAACCTCAAGGCACGCATTGTTCATTTAGGGTTTGGCGCATTTCACCGTGCGCACCAGGCGGTGTACGCCGACATTCTTGCGGCGGAGCACGACAGCGACTGGGGTTACTGTGAAGTTAACCTGATTGGTGGCGAGCAGCAGATTGCCGATCTTAAGGCTCAGGATAATCTTTACACCGTGGCGGAGATGTCTGCCGATGCGTGGACGGCGCGCGTTGTGGGCGTCGTCAAACGTGCCCTTCATGCGCAGGTCGACGGGCTGGAAACGGTGCTGGCGGCGATGTGCGAGCCGCAGGTCGCGATTGTGTCGCTGACGATCACCGAGAAGGGGTACTGCCACTCTCCCGCGACCGGCCAGCTGATGCTCGATCATCCGCTCATTGTCGCCGACCTGCAAAATCCGCATCAGCCTCAATCCGCGCCGGGCGTGGTGGTGGAGGCGCTCGCGCGCCGCAGGGCGGC
Organism: uncultured Enterobacter sp.; assembly: GCA_946477805.1. Taxonomy (GTDB): domain Bacteria; phylum Pseudomonadota; class Gammaproteobacteria; order Enterobacterales; family Enterobacteriaceae; genus Enterobacter. Next base: position 5,455 of record CAMKZP010000241.1, on the reverse strand, counting down.
CGGTCTGCCCGCCTTCAGCGTCATGTCCTGCGATAACATGCCGGAGAATGGCCACGTCATGCGCAACGTCACCTGCGCCTACGCGCGCGCCGTAGACGCAGACCTGGCGGACTGGATCGACGCTCACGTCACCTTCCCGTCAACCATGGTGGACCGCATCGTCCCTGCGGTCACGCCCGACGCGCTGGAAAAAATCGAGCAGCTGACCGGCGTTCGCGATCCGGCTGGCGTGGCCTGTGAGCCGTTCCGCCAGTGGGTGGTGGAAGATAATTTCGTTGCCGGGCGTCCGCAGTGGGAAAAAGCGGGCGCGGAGCTGGTGTCAGACGTCATTCCGTTTGAAGAGATGAAGCTGCGCATGCTTAACGGCAGCCACTCGTTCCTCGCGTATCTCGGCTACCTGGCGGGCTATCAGCACATCAACGACTGCATGGAAGATGAAAACTACCGCAAAGCGGCGCACGCGCTGATGCTGAAAGAGCAGGCCCCGACGCTGAAGGTGAAAGGCGTCGATCTGGCCCACTATGCGGATCTGCTGATTGCGCGCTACAGCAACCCGGCCCTGCGCCACCGTACCTGGCAGATCGCCATGGACGGCAGCCAGAAGCTGCCGCAGCGTTTGCTGGATCCCGTACGCTGGCATCGGGTACACCAGAAGCCTTTCCCGCTGCTGGCGCTGGGCGTCGCGGGCTGGATGCGCTACGTCGGCGGGGTGGACGAACAGGGTAACGCCATCGAGGTGAGCGACCCGCAGCTGGCGGTGATTCAGGCGGCGGTGAAGGGGAGCGCTGAGGGGCAAAGCCGAGTCAGGGCGCTGCTGGGCATTGAGGCTATCTTTGGAAACGAACTGCCGAAGGACGGCGCGTTTGTGGCGGCGGTGATGGAGGCTTACCAGACGCTGCTGCAGAAGGGGGCAAAAGCTACCGTAGCGCAGTACGCGGCACAGGCGTAATCGTTGTCATGCCGCCGCGGGCGGCGGCATGTTTCTGCACCCTAGTGCAGACCCAAACGAATCAGTTCGATCGGTTCGTACTTGCCTTCACATCCTTCCACTTCAACCGTTTTGCTGCGGCGCACCTGGGCGGCGTCCAGCCCCTCGCTGTGAATCGCCTTAATCACGCCGGTGCGGCCGGTGCCGCTGATCATGACCCGGCTGCCGGAGGTAATGGCGTTACGGTTACGGTCGTATGTCATCATGGTATTTTCTCCTCACTTACTTTTCCGTTACGGCACTATTTTCGTTCTGCCGTTCACGGGCGTTATTAATACGCCTCTCTGCGCACGGGTTATTTGCGTTTGATCAAGGTCACACTTTTTTCTGCTATATACAGCCCGCTGACGGTTCAGGACGCTGATTTACAAAGCCGACAGTTATTTGCCTTAACTGATAATTTCTCCCTGCAAGCGTTGAGGGTTTGTTTATCATTCGAGTGTCATTCTTGAGGCAGGAAATAATCCTCTCAGCGGAATTAGGAGTCAGGCTTATGTATAAAAAGATTTTGATGCCTGTTGATGTGTTTGAAATGGACCTCAGCGATAAAGCGGTACGCCACGCGGCTAACCTGGCCAAAGCGGAAGGGGCGATAATTACCCTGGTCAACATTTTGCCCAACAGCAGCCGCTCGCTGCTGCGCGGATTTAACGCGGATATTAAGAAGTTTGAAGAGTATATGACCGTGGAATCCGAGAAGAAAATGACGGCGTTAAAACGTCTGTTCGATATCTCGCCGGAGAATATTCACTGCAAGGTCTGTTTCGGCAACGTGCGTGATGAGATTATTAAACTGAGCAAAGAAGGGGAATATGACGTGATTGTCATCGGGTCGAAAAACCCAAGCATATCGACCCATCTGCTCGGCTCGAATGCGGAATCCATCCTTCGCTACGCCACTATCCCGGTGCTGGTGGTCCGCTAATAACCTTCGCCGCCGCCCAACCCGGGCGGCGAATATTACTCTTCGCTAAACCAGTCGCTATTTTCCTGACGGATAAGCAGCACCGACTCGCTAATTTCCTGCAGATGCAGGGTCATCGCTTTTTCCACCCCCTCGGCGTCCCGCTTGTCCAGCGCGTTGAAAATATCATGGTGCTGTCGAAGCAGCATTTCCGGCGGCGAAACGTGATCCAGGCTCATGTAGCGCACGCGGTCGATGGTGGCCTTGATATTTTCAATGGTGTCCCACGCCAGCTGGCAGTCGGCAATTTGCGCCAGCTTCTGGTGAAACTCATCGTCCAGCTGGAAAAAGTCGTTCAGCTGCTTGCGGTCAATCGCGATACGCTGCTGGTGCAGGTTCTGTTCGAGCAGATAAACCTGATTGTCGTTAATCAGCGATGCGGCGCGACGCACGACGGCGCATTCGATCGCCTGGCGCACAAAACAGCCGTTACGCACCTGTGAAAGCGAAATCTTATTCACATAGCTGCCGCGCTGGGGGCGGATCTGGATCAGACCGTTTTCCGCAAGCTTAATAAAGGCCTCGCGCACGGGCTGGCGCGAAACGTCAAAACGCACGGACACCTCTTTTTCAGAGAGCGGCGTTCCCGGCGGGATCAGGCAATGCACGATGTCGCGTCGCAGTATGCGATAGATCTGCTGGTTAACGGGCTGGGTAGGGTTGAGTTGCGATTCAGCGGCCATGGTTGTGGTTTCTCAGAGAGTTAACCCGGCCATACTACCATTCTTTTACTGGGCATCACATACCCGGCCCGCAGGCCGGGAAGGGCAGACTAGCCGCGATGAACGTTCAGCCCGGCAAAGCTCTGGCTGACGGGCATCATTTCCAGGGTATTAATGTTGACGTGTTTCGGCAGGGTCGCCACCCACCACACCGCTTCGGTGATGTCCTCCGGGGCCAGCGCGTTGGCGTTTTCGTAGGTTTTATCCGCCTTCGCGTCATCGCCCTTGAAGCGCACGTTTGAGAACTCGGTCCCGCCCACCAGTCCAGGCTCAATGTCCGTGACGCGCACCGCGGTGCCGTGCAGGTCGGTGCGCAGGTTCAGGCTGAACTGGCGCACGAAGGCTTTGGTCGCGCCATAGACGTTACCGCCCGCGTAGGGCCAGCTTCCGGCAGTCGAGCCGATGTTAATCACGTGGCCGCGGTTGCGTTCAACCATGCCGGGCAACACGGCGCGGGTCATGTACACCAGCCCTTTGTTGTTGGTGTCGATCATGATTTCCCAGTCTTCGACGCTGGCCTTGTGCGCGGGCTCCATGCCCAGCGCCAGACCCGCGTTGTTAACCAGCACGTCGATGGCCTGCCACTCTGCGGGCAGGTTTGCCATCATCTCTTCGATGGCGGCGCGGTTGCGCACGTCAAGCTGCGCGGTCAGGATGCTGTCGCCCAGCTCATCCTTCAGCTCCTGCAGACGCTCTTGACGACGGCCGGTGGCAATCACCTTATGCCCGTTGGCGACGAAGCGACGCGTGATGCTTTCACCAAAACCCGCTGTCGCCCCGGTAACTAAAATAATCATCTCACTGTTCCTCAACGCTTTTTGTGTTGTACTACCATAGCACGCTCTCAGGCGCGGCGTTAAGGCAACATTTGTATGACGGCATTGCAGGCAGTGGCCGGCTGGCCTACTCTGGGGGGATATACCCTTCTCAGGAGTGAAAGATGTCGGTTAATAATCCTTTTTTTGACGTCAGCCCGCTGCCTTACCAGGCTCCGCGTTTTGATGAGATAAACGATAGCCACTATCGCCCGGCGTTTGATGAAGCGATGCGCCAGAAGCGGGCCGATATCGAGGCGATCGCCGCGCAGCCTGCCGCGCCCGATTTTGCTAACACCGTGATGGCGCTGGAAAAAAGCGGCGCCATGCTGTCCCGCGTAAGCAGCGTTTTCTTCGCCATGACCTCTGCCCACACCAATGATTTTCTCCAGGCGCTGGACGAGCAGTTTTCCACCGAGCTGGCTATGCTCTCGAACGACATCTGGCTCAACGATACGCTGTTCTCCCGCGTCGAAGCCGTCTGGCAGGCGCGCGCGACGCTGGACGCGGAATCCCGCCGTCTGGTGGAGGAGACCTACCAGCACTTTGTGCTGGCCGGGGCGCGTCTGAATGCCGAAGAAAAAGCGGAGCTGAAAGCGCTCAATACGGAGTCAGCCACGCTGACCAGCCAGTTCAATCAGCGCCTGCTGGCGGCAGATAAAGCGGGCGGCCTGGTGGCCGATGATGTCCTTCAGCTTGAAGGGTTAAGCGCTGACGAGATTGCCACCGCCGCGCAGGCCGCTGCCGAGAAAGGGCTGAATGACCGCTGGCTGATCCCCTTGCTGAATACCACCCAGCAGCCCGCGCTCTCTGCGCTTGCTCACCGCCAGACCCGGGAAAAACTGTTCAAAGCCGGATGGGAACGCACCCAGAAGGGCGATCAAAACGACACGCGAGAGCTGATCCTGCGTCTGACCGCGCTGCGCGCGCGTCAGGCGAAACTGCTTGGTTTTACGGATTATGCGAGCTGGAGCACTGCCGATCAGATGGCCAAAACGCCCGCAGCGGCGCTGGCCTTTATGCGCGGGATCGTCCCCGCGGCGCGCGCGCGGGCAGAGCGGGAGCTGGCAGATATTCAGCAGGTCATTGACGACGAGCAGGGCGGCTTTACCGCGCAGGCCTGGGACTGGGCGCGCTATGCCGAGCGCGTGCGCCTCGGTAAATACGCGCTTGATGAGTCGCAGATCAAGCCCTATTTTGCCCTCAATAACGTTTTGCATGACGGCGTGTTCTGGGCCGCCAGCCAGCTGTTTGGCATCAGCTTTGTCGAGCGGTTCGATATTCCGGTTTACCACCCGGACGTTCGCGTATGGGAAATTTTCGACCATATCGGCGAAGGCATGGCGCTGTTCTACGGCGATTTCTTCGCCCGAGATTCCAAAGGCGGCGGGGCGTGGATGGGGAACTTTGTTGAACAGTCTCACGAGTTTGCCGCGCGACCGGTTATCTATAACGTCTGTAACTACGTTAAACCGGCAGACGGGCAGACGGCGCTGATCTCCTGGGACGACGTCATTACGCTGTTCCACGAGTTTGGCCATACGCTGCACGGCCTGTTCGCCAGCCAGCGCTACGCCACGCTTTCAGGCACCAACACGCCGCGCGATTTCGTGGAGTTTCCGTCGCAAATCAACGAGCACTGGGCAAGCCATCCGCAGGTCTTCGCCCGCTACGCCCGTCATTACCAAACCCAGGAGCCGATGCCGGACGCGCTGCGGGAGAAAATGCTCAACGCCACCCGGTTTAACAAAGGCTACGACATGACGGAGCTTTTGAGCGCGGCCCTGCTGGATATGAACTGGCACAGCATTAGCGGCGCCGTCGGTGACGTTGAAACGTTCGAAGCCGACGCGCTGAAAAAAGAGGGGCTGGATCTGCCCGCCGTGCCGCCGCGCTATCGCAGCAGCTATTTTGCGCATATCTTTGGCGGCGGCTACGCGGCGGGGTACTACGCCTATCTGTGGAC
>CAMKZP010000240.1 GCA_946477805.1 uncultured Enterobacter sp. | reverse complement strand
ATCTACACTCGACTAGTCGTCGGCAGCGTCAGATGTGTATAAGAGACAGTCCCTAAAGAGATGCTGCCTTTGGTTGATAAGCCATTAATCCAGTATGTCGTTAATGAATGTATCGCAGCGGGCATTACTGAAATTGTGCTGGTGACGCACTCATCTAAAAACTCTATCGAGAACCACTTCGATACAAGTTTTGAACTTGAAGCAATGCTGGAAAAACGTGTTAAGCGTCAGCTGTTAGCTGAAGTTCAGTCTATTTGTCCACCACACGTGACCATTATGCAGGTTCGTCAGGGCCTGGCTAAAGGTCTGGGCCATGCCGTGCTGTGCGCGCATCCTGTTGTCGGCAATGAGCCTGTCGCGGTTATTCTGCCGGACGTTATTCTGGATGAATATGAATCCGATCTTTCTCAGGACAACCTGGCAGAGATGATTAAACGCTTCGACGAAACCGGCAGCAGCCAGATTATGGTGGAACCTGTAGAAGACGTAACCGCCTATGGCGTTGTGGATTGTAAGGGTGTGCCTCTGCAGCCGGGTGAAAGCGTGCCTATGGTCGGCGTGGTTGAAAAGCCGAAGGCAGACGTTGCGCCATCTAACCTGGCGGTTGTTGGCCGCTACGTTCTGAGCGCCGAAATTTGGCCGCTGCTGGCGAAAACGCCTCCAGGAGCGGGGGATGAGATTCAGTTAACGGATGCCATCGATATGCTGATCGAAAAAGAGACCGTGGAAGCTTACCATATGAAAGGTAAGAGCCATGACTGCGGTAATAAACTCGGCTATATGCAGGCGTTCGTTGAATATGGCATTCGCCATAATACCCTGGGCGAAGAATTTAAAGCCTGGCTCAAAGAGAGCGTGGGTATTAAGTAAAAGTCTGATATTCAGCTAAACGAGACCGGTGTGGCGATGCCCACCGGTTTTTTTATGCCCATAACGGCCAGCCTGATGCTGGCTGTGCAATTGTCAGGGACATTAAATAGTCTGTTATCGCACATGACAGAGTGTAAAAGAGTGTGCCTGGCAAATTACGGGCATAAAAAATCCCGCATTAAGCGGGATTTTTCGGAATGCATCCAGATTAATCCTTAATCAGGAAGTCATCCAGCTGTTTGCCCTGCTCATCCATTGCTTTCTTGATAACAGCAGGAGTACGACCCTGGCCGGTCCAGGTTTTCTCTTCGCCATTCTCATCGATGTAGCTATATTTAGCTGGACGCGCAGCGCGTTTTGCTTTGGTGCCGGTTTTAGCTGCAGCCATGCTGTTCAGCAATTCGTTTGGATCGATACCATCGGCAATCAGCATTTCGCGGTATTGCTGCAGTTTACGAGTGCGTTCTTCGATTTCAGCAGCAGCTGCGCTTTCTTCTTCACGACGCTCGTTAACGACAACTTCTAATTTTTCCAGCATTTCTTCAAGCGTTTCGAGGGTGCATTCTCTTGCCTGCGCACGAAGAGTACGGATGTTGTTCAGAATTTTAAGTGCTTCGCTCATTGTAGTAATCTCAAACTTATAATGGGGGGTGGTTTGTTGTCCTAATAATAGAGCGATAAATTCAGTTGTGCAATAGCTGGGAATGTAAGGAATTCAAAAAATACTCGGTAGTCACCGCTATTATTAATTACGCTAACTTAAATTTCCCCGCCTGTCTTTCCTGAACCATAACACGCGAAACGGCAAAAACCTGCTCAATGTATGTTTGTTTTTGTGACAATTCCCTCAGGAATTATAGTTGCGTCGGATAAATATCAGCCTTTTGTATTACTCAGTGAACGCGCGGTCAGCGCCAGAATAGTTAATAAACAGTGAATTTTAGTGAAGGATGATACCACTATAAAAGGCAGTGTTATCTTTGGCAGCCCAATTACCTTATTCATCGACCAGCGAGAGTTTACTCTCTGTTTTAAGGGATTATTTTTGAGGATCTCCTGAAGGGTATAGTACTTCTGACCACAGAGTCTGTGCGGCGTATCGCTGATAGCGGGACAAAATATGGTACAATGATTCATCGGGAATATTACACATTGATTAGGGTTCTTCGGCCAATGGCACAACTTTATTTCTACTATTCGGCAATGAATGCAGGGAAATCGACGGCGTTACTGCAATCCTCATACAATTATCAGGAACGCGGTATGCGTAGCCTCGTTTACACGGCTGAAATCGACGATCGGTTTGGTGCAGGGAAGGTGAGTTCGAGAATAGGCCTCTCGTCTCCCGCGCGGCTGTATAACCCGGAAACTGACCTGTTCGAAGATATCCGCGCTGAGCATGCCCTGAAGCCCATCCACTGTGTGTTAATAGACGAAAGCCAGTTTCTGACACGTGAACAGGTTCACGCGCTTTCTGACGTCGTTGACGAGCTGGATATTCCCGTTCTCTGCTATGGCCTGCGAACGGACTTCCGCGGCGAGTTGTTTCCCGGCAGCCAGTACCTGCTTGCGTGGTCGGATAAGCTTGTTGAACTTAAGACCATCTGTTTTTGCGGCCGTAAAGCCAGTATGGTGCTTCGTCTCGATCGCTCAGGAAAACCCTATGCCGATGGCGAACAGGTGGTGATAGGGGGCAATGAGCGCTATGTATCGGTTTGCCGCAAGCATTATAAAGAAGCGCTGGTTGTCGGTTCGTTGACGGCTATTCAGACCGATAACCGCAAATAATGCACAAAACAATTTTCTGAAGCACAGACATAAAAAAACCCGCCGCTGGCGGGTTTTTTATATCAGGCTGTCAATCAGGCGCTTTTCTTCGCTTTTTTGTCAGCTTTCACAACCGGAGCTTCAACCTTAGCAGCTGCAACGCCGCCTTCGTTAAACTCGCGACCGTAGTAGGTATCCAGCAGGATCTGTTTCAGCTCGGAGATCAGCGGGTAGCGCGGGTTAGCACCGGTACACTGGTCATCGAAGGCATCTTCAGACAGCTTATCGACGTGAGCAAGGAAGTCAGCTTCCTGAACGCCTGCTTCACGGATAGATTTAGGAATACCCAGTTCAGCTTTGATGCTGTCCAGCCACGCCAGCAGCTTCTCAATCTTCGCAGCAGTACGGTCGCCCGGTGCGCTCAGACCCAGGTGATCGGCAATTTCAGCATAGCGGCGACGCGCTTGTGGGCGGTCATACTGGCTGAATGCAGTCTGCTTGGTTGGGTTGTCGTTGGCGTTATAGCGAATAACGTTGCTGATCAGCAGGGCGTTCGCCAGACCGTGAGGAATGTGGAACTGTGAGCCCAGCTTGTGTGCCATTGAGTGACAAACACCCAGGAAGGCGTTCGCAAACGCGATGCCCGCGATGGTGGCTGCACTGTGTACTCGCTCACGCGCTACCGGGTTTTTAGATCCTTCGTTATACGAGGCTGGCAGGTTCTCTTTCAGCAGTTTTAGAGCCTGCAGCGCCTGGCCGTCAGAGAACTCAGAAGCCAGTACGGAAACATAGGCTTCCAGAGCGTGAGTCACGGCATCCAGACCACCGAACGCACACAGTGATTTCGGCATATCCATCACCAGGTTGGCGTCAACGATAGCCATGTCCGGCGTCAGCGCGTAATCCGCCAGCGGGTATTTCTGGCCGGTCGCATCGTCAGTCACAACCGCAAACGGCGTGACTTCTGAACCGGTACCGGAAGTGGTGGTCACCGCGATCATTTTCGCTTTTACGCCCATTTTCGGGAACTTGTAGATACGTTTACGGATATCCATAAAGCGCAGCGCCAGCTCTTCGAAGTGGGTTTCTGGGTGCTCATACATCACCCACATGATTTTCGCGGCATCCATTGGGGAACCGCCACCCAGGGCGATGATGACATCTGGTTTGAAGGAGTTCGCCAGTTCCGCACCTTTGCGCACAACGCTCAGCGTTGGGTCAGCTTCCACTTCAAAGAACACTTCAGTTTCGACGCCGGAGGCTTTCAGTACAGAGGTGATCTGGTCTGCGTAACCGTTGTTGAACAGGAAACGGTCAGTCACGATGAGCGCACGTTTGTGGCCATCGGTGATCACTTCATCCAGAGCGATTGGCAGAGAACCGCGGCGGAAGTAGATAGACTTAGGAAGTTTATGCCACAACATGTTTTCAGCTCGCTTAGCAACGGTTTTCTTGTTGATCAGGTGTTTTGGACCAACGTTTTCAGAGATGGAGTTACCACCCCAGGAACCACAACCCAGAGTCAGGGAAGGTGCGAGTTTAAAGTTGTACAGGTCACCGATACCACCCTGAGAGGCCGGGGTGTTGATCAGGATACGGGCCGTTTTCATCATCTGACCGAAGTGAGCGACACGTTCTGGCTGGTTATCCTGGTCGGTATACAGGCAAGAGGTGTGACCGATACCGCCCATCGCCACCAGTTTCTCCGCTTTTTCTACCGCATCGTCGAAATCTTTCGCGCGGTACATTGCCAGCGTTGGCGACAGTTTTTCGTGCGCAAACGGCTCGCTTTCGTCAACAACGGTAACTTCACCGATCAGGATTTTGGTGGTTGCTGGCACGGTGAAACCGGCGAGTTCAGCAATTTTGTAAGCCGGCTGGCCAACGATAGCGGCATTCAGCGCGCCATTTTTCAGGATGATGTCCTGAACGGCTTTCAGCTCTTGACCCTGCAGCAGGTAGCCGCCGTGGCTGGCGAAACGTTCGCGAACGGCATCGTACACGGAGTCAACAACCACAACAGACTGCTCGGACGCACAGATAACGCCGTTGTCGAAGGTTTTGGACATCAGAACAGAAGCCACCGCGCGTTTAATGTCAGCGGTTTCGTCGATGACGACAGGGGTGTTACCTGCACCTACGCCGATAGCCGGTTTACCGGAGCTGTACGCGGCTTTAACCATACCAGGACCACCGGTCGCCAGGATCAGGTTAATGTCCGGGTGGTGCATCAGGGCGTTGGACAGTTCAACAGACGGTTGGTCGATCCAGCCGATCAAATCTTTCGGTGCGCCAGCGGCAATTGCCGCCTGCAGGACGATATCAGCCGCTTTGTTAGTAGCATCTTTCGCACGTGGGTGCGGGGAGAAGATAATTGCGTTACGGGTTTTCAGGCTGATCAGCGATTTAAAGATGGCAGTAGACGTTGGGTTGGTGGTTGGAACGATACCGCAAATAATGCCGATGGGTTCTGCAATAGTGATGGTACCGAACGTGTCGTCTTCTGACAGCACGCCACAGGTTTTCTCATCTTTATAGGCGTTGTAGATATACTCAGAAGCGAAGTGGTTTTTGATCACTTTGTCTTCTACGATACCCATGCCGGATTCGGCAACGGCCATTTTAGCGAGAGGGATTCGAGCATCTGCGGCAGCCAGAGCGGCAGCGCGGAAGATTTTATCAACCTGTTCTTGAGTGAAATTGGCATATTCACGCTGGGCTTTTTTCACGCGCTCGACGAGTGCGTTCAGTTCAGCGATATTAGTAACAGCCATAATGCTCTCCTGATAATGTTTAAACTCTATTAGTAAACCAGCGCTCAATACGAGAATCAGTATAGTCAGAGCCACTAGTACTTGCGTAACACACAATAAAACAACGGGTTACTTACCGCTCCTGCGCACTAATTTACTAAAAGAGCCTTACCTAAGCATCATCCTTTTTTGATAGGTTCCTCCTCTAGGGTGTAACCAAGATTACTCACTTCTGAGTACGAAAATCATGATCTGTGTCAATTTTCCACTAAGCTGATACCATTCAGCAGGGTGATTTTGCCAATAATTTTCCACTGTTAATTAATTACGTAACTTTTGCAAGTGTGACCCTCGTCGATTATACAAATGCTTAACATGATGAATGGATAGCGGTTTAGCACAGATTTCTGATGAAGTATGCGGATAAAAAGCGTATCTTCTGCGCGGATTTACCTAAATGAAACGTCTGTCCCTGACCCTGCTCATTCGCGGAGCTACACGTGATTCAAACGCTTTTTGATTTCCCAACCTACTTTAAGTTTTTTATCGGCCTGTTTGCGCTGGTCAACCCGGTAGGGATCATTCCTGTCTTCATTAGTATGACCAGCTACCAGACGGCAGCGGCCAGAAACAAAACTAACCTGACGGCAAACATGTCGGTTGCCATTATTCTGCTGACGTCACTTTTCCTGGGCGATGGGATACTTCAGGTCTTTGGCATCTCCATTGACTCCTTCCG
>CAMKZP010000239.1 GCA_946477805.1 uncultured Enterobacter sp. | reverse complement strand
GCCGATCGGCGGCCAGATGCCCACGTCCTGCTGAAACGCGGCCAGCAGGAAGAAGACCGACTCCAGCCCCTCGCGCGCCACGGCGAAAAAGACCATCAGGATCAGCGCCCAGCCGTGGTTGTTGCCCTTTTGCAGGGCGTTATCGACCGCCTGCTCCAGCTGCACCTTCACGTTGCGGGAGACTTTGCGCATCCAGAAGACCATCCAGGTGAGGATCACCACCGCAATGACGGCAACGATGCCTTCAAACAGCTCCTGTTCTTTCTGCGGGAATTCACCGGTGGTTTCATTGATGAGGATCCCCAGGCCCAGGCAGAGCGCCGCAGCGAGAAAAACGCCGACCCACATAACCCCTATCCAGCGTCCACGCTGGGTTCGCTTCAGATAGCTGGCGATAAGGCTGACAATCAGGGCCGCTTCAAGGCCTTCGCGTAACATAATGAGAAATGGAACAAACATGCCGACACCTTAAATGTTTATCGCGGTCAACTGATGCAAAGAAAGGTAAATTCTTGTGATAGTGATTATCATTACGGCCAAAAGAAAAACAAGCGAAATGTGCGCTGTTTTGATGACGAGATGTAAACGCATCGCGGGATAATAGTTGCGTTAGTTATCTTCAGGTTTATAAGTTATAACGAAAATGCCCATTTACGGTTAAACGGCGCTGTGGCTAAATACCTGCCTCAAAAACCAACTGAACATAAACCATGTATAACGTTATCCATTTCCTGCTGGCGCTGGTGATTATTCTTGCGCTCGCCTGGCTGGTGAGTTTCGACCGACGAAAAATTCGCATTCGCTTTGTTTTACAGCTTATTGTTATTGAAGTGGCGCTGGCGTTCTTTTTCCTGCACGCTGAAAGCGGCCTGTTTATTATTAAATACGTCTCGGGATTCTTTGAATCGCTGCTTAAATTTGCCGCCGAAGGAACCAATTTCGTCTTTGGCGGAATGGGTGAAAAAGGGCTGGCGTTTATATTCCTCGGCGTACTCTGCCCGATTATTTTCATTTCCGCGCTCATTGGTATTCTGCAGCACTGGCGAATTCTGCCGATTTTTATTCGCCTGATTGGCACCCTGCTGTCAAAGCTGAACGGCATGGGCAAGCTGGAGTCTTTTAACGCCGTCAGCTCGCTGATCCTCGGTCAGTCTGAAAACTTTATTGCCTACAAAGGCGTGCTGGGCGATCTCTCGTCTCGTCGCCTGTTCACCATGGCGGCAACGGCCATGTCGACGGTTTCCCTGTCGATTGTCGGGGCCTATATGACGATGCTGGACGCCAAATTCGTCGTTGCGGCGCTGATTCTGAACATGTTCAGCACCTTTATTATTCTCTCGGTCATCAACCCAACTCGCCCGGAAGCGGAGCCGGAAATTCAGCTGGAAAAACTCCACGAGTCCCAGAGCTTCTTTGAAATGCTGGGCGAATATATTCTGGCCGGTTTTAAGGTAGCGATGATTATTCTGGCCATGCTGATCGGCTTTATCGCTCTTATTAGCGCCGTGAACGCCCTCTTCTCCAGCGTATTTGGCATGAGCTTCCAGCAGATCCTCGGCTACGTGTTTTATCCCCTCGCGTGGCTGGTGGGTATTCCGCTGAGCGATGCGTTAAATGCCGGCAGTATTATGGCGACCAAGCTGGTGGCGAACGAATTTGTGGCGATGATTGAGCTGCAAAAAATTGCCCATCAGATGACGCCGCGCGGGCTGGGAATTTTATCCATCTTCCTGGTGTCGTTCGCTAACTTTGCCTCCATCGGCATTGTGGCCGGGGCGATCAAGGGCCTGAACGAGCGGCAGGGGAACGTGGTTTCGCGGTTTGGCCTGCGCCTGGTGTACGGCGCGACGCTGGTGAGCCTGCTGTCGGCGAGCTTTGCGGGATTAGTGCTGTGATGTCATGCCGGGTGGCGCTTCGCTTACCCGGCCTACGATGCAACAACGGCGGGTTATCCCGCCGTTTTTTATTAGAACTGCACGCACACCGGCTGGTCTACACGCATTACCGACTCCTGCGCGAAGCGCGATTTATACACGCCGCGTAACGCTTCGATATTCGTCTCGCTCTGCGCGTCTTTGCCGTGGATTAGCATCAGCGCCTTGCTCGGCTCGCGCGCCACCTTCCCTTCGTTACCCAGCCACTGCCCGCGCGCGTCGAATACCGTCAGGCCATCGCGAAAGCGCGGCGTCACGTCCTGGTCAACAAACTGCTGCCACTCGCCGTCGGTTATCTGCACCCCTGCCGGACGGTTCAGGCCGAAATAGAGAGTGGTTTGCTGCATCTGATTTTCCGCTTTGCAGGTTTCCACCGCCGCGTGCTGCGAGGGTGTATTACAGCCCGCCAGCATCATTAGCGCCGCGGCCATTAGCCCTGTTTTGATTGTCATGCTTCGCTATCCTCATTGTTATAAGCACAGCGATATCAACGTAAATTGCAGAATTTAGCAAGTGGGGTTTATTCCCTCTCCCCTTTGGGGGAGAGGGGGTTACTTATTCCGCCTGCAGCTTAGACGGCGGCGCGGAGCGGTAGTGCGCGTCCGCTTCCGCAAAGCGTTTCTGCATAGAGGCTGAAGGTGCTTTGCCCAGCAGGCTGAACACCACGATGCCGATGCTGCCGAAAATAAAGCCCGGAATGATTTCGTAAAGGCCCAGCCACGCGAACTGTTTCCAGACGATAACCGTCACCGCGCCGATAATCATCCCCGCCAGCGCGCCGTTGCGGGTCATGCGCGACCACAGCACGGAGAAGAGCACCACCGGACCAAACGCGGCGCCGAAGCCTGCCCACGCGTAGCTCACCAGCCCCAGAACGCGGTTTTCCGGATTGGCCGCCAGGGCAATGGAAACCAGCGCCACCAGCAGCACCATAAAGCGCCCGACCCACACCAGCTCCGTCTGGCTCGCGCCTTTACGCAGGAAGGCCTTGTAGAGGTCTTCGGTGATGGCGCTGGAGCAGACCAGCAGCTGGCAGCTCAGGGTGGACATGACCGCAGCGAGGATCGCAGAGAGCAGAATACCGGCAATCCACGGGTTAAACAGGATCTGCGCCAGCTCGATGAACACGCGCTCGGCGTTCTGGTTCACCGCGCCCGCCTGCGCCGGGTTGTTGTTGAAGTAGGCGATGCCGAAGAAGCCGACCGCACACGCCCCTGCCAGACACAGGATCATCCACGTCATGCTGATGCGGCGCGCGTGCACGATGGTGTGGTGAGAGTCGGCCGCCATAAAGCGCGCCAGAATGTGCGGCTGGCCGAAGTAGCCCAGGCCCCAGCCCATCAGGGAGATGATGGCAACGACGTTCAGCCCTTTGAGCATGTCGACGTTTTCAATGCTCTTCTGCTTAATCACCTCCAGCGATTCGCCAAAGCCGCCGACGGTGAAAATCACAATGACCGGGGTCAGGATCAGGGCGAAGATCATCAGGCTCGCCTGCACCGTGTCGGTCCAGCTTACCGCCAGGAATCCGCCCACGAAGGTATAGATGATGGTTGCCGCGGCACCCGCCCACAGCGCCGTTTCATAGCTCATGCCGAAGGTGCTTTCAAACAGACGCGCCCCCGCCACGATGCCGGAGGCACAGTAGATGGTAAAGAACAGCAGGATCACCACCGCGGAGATAATGCGCAAAATGCGGCTGTTATCTTCAAAGCGCCCGGTGAAGTAATCCGGCAGCGTCAGGGCGTTGTTGTTGGCTTCGGTGTGCACGCGCAGACGGCCTGCCACCAGCTTCCAGTTAACCCAGGCACCGACGGTCAGGCCAATGGCTATCCAGCTCTCTGAGATCCCGGAGATGAATATTGCGCCCGGCAGGCCCATCAGCAGCCAGCCGCTCATGTCGGAGGCGCCCGCGGAGAGCGCGGTCACCATCGGGCCTAAGCTGCGGCCGCCCAGAATGTAGTCGTCAAAGTTTTTTGTCGATCGCCAGGCGAGGAAACCTATCAGGATCATGCCAAAAATATAAACGAGAAATGTCACCAGCATCGGTGTGCTAATTGCCATTTAAAGACTCCAATAATAATGATCGACAACCTTCCCGGCTGCCTGTTATTTCATCACCGGAACGGGGTGATGTTCATGTGTATTTCTGTTGGCCGCGCGTATCCTGCCGTAAGCCGTCTCCGCACACAAACGATTTAACACTGCATTTACATCAAATTCATCCCTGGTTTTATACGTCTTTCCTATAGGTTGCACTCGCTCACGCTTTTGTCGGTTGCACCTTTTAAAAGTGTTAACTCCCGCATAAAAACAGGCTTCACATGCAGAAGCCAGCGCGTTTTTCCAGCCAACCATCCATTAACAATCCATTCATTTTTCAGCTTGCCAACCAGGTCACATTTAACACGGTTGCACAAAGTTGCAACATGGTGGATATTTCAGGCTATCGACAGAAAACAATGAAAGAACAACAGGAGTTTTGGCATGGGGATGACCACCATGGGGGTTAAGCTGGATGACGCCACGCGCGAACGGATTAAGTCCGCAGCCACCCGTATTGACCGCACACCGCACTGGCTAATCAAGCAGGCCATTTTCAACTATCTGGAAAGGCTTGAAGGCGAAGAGGAGCTGCCAGAGCTGCCTGCCCTGCTGGCGGGTGCCGCCAATGAAAGCGAAGAGACCGCGACGGCTGTCGAAGAGAGCCACCAGCCGTTCCTCGAGTTCGCCGAGCAGATCCTGCCGCAGTCCGTCAGCCGCGCCGCCATTACCGGCGCCTACCGCCGGGCCGAAACCGACGCCGTGCCGATGCTGCTTGAGCAGGCTCGCCTGCCGGACGCCATCGCCGCTCAGGCGCACGCCCTGGCCTACCAGCTGGCCGACAGGCTGCGCAACCAGAAAACCGCCACCGGCCGCGCCGGGATGGTGCAGGGGCTGCTGCAGGAGTTCTCCCTCTCCTCACAGGAAGGCGTGGCGCTGATGTGCCTGGCGGAAGCGCTGCTGCGTATTCCCGACAAAGCCACGCGCGACGCGCTGATCCGCGATAAGATCAGCAACGGCAACTGGCACTCGCACATCGGTCGCAGCCCGTCGCTGTTCGTCAACGCCGCCACCTGGGGCCTGCTGTTTACCGGCAAGCTGGTCTCCACCCATAACGAAGCCAACCTCTCCCGCTCCCTGAACCGCATTATCGGCAAGAGCGGCGAGCCGCTGATCCGCAAAGGCGTGGACATGGCGATGCGCCTGATGGGCGAGCAGTTTGTGACCGGCGAAACCATTGCCGAAGCGCTGGCAAACGCCCGCAGGCTGGAAGATAAAGGCTTCCGCTACTCCTACGACATGCTGGGCGAAGCGGCGCTGACCGCCGCCGACGCGCAGGCCTACATGGTCTCTTACCAGCAGGCGATCCACGCCATCGGTAAAGCCTCCAACGGGCGCGGCATTTATGAAGGCCCGGGCATCTCCATTAAGCTCTCCGCCCTGCACCCGCGCTACAGCCGCGCGCAGTATGACCGCGTGATGGACGAGCTCTACCCGCGCCTGAAGTCCCTGACCCTGCTGGCGCGCCAGTATGACATCGGCATCAACATTGACGCCGAAGAGGCCGACCGCCTGGAGATCTCCCTCGATCTGCTGGAAAAGCTGTGCTTCGAGCCGGAGCTGGCGGGCTGGAACGGCATCGGGTTCGTCATTCAGGCCTACCAGAAGCGCTGCCCGTTCGTCATTGATTACCTGATCGACCTGGCAAGCCGCAGCCGTCGACGCCTGATGATCCGTCTGGTGAAAGGCGCCTACTGGGACAGCGAAATCAAGCGCGCCCAGATGGAGGGGCTGGAGGGCTATCCGGTCTATACCCGCAAGGTTTACACCGACGTCTCCTACCTCGCCTGTGCGAAAAAGCTGCTCGGCGTGCCGAACCTGATCTACCCGCAGTTCGCGACCCATAACGCCCACACCCTGGCGGCGATTTACAGCCTGGCCGGGCAAAACTATTATCCGGGCCAGTACGAGTTCCAGTGCCTGCACGGCATGGGTGAACCGCTGTACGAGCAGGTGACCGGGAAAGTGGCGGACGGCAAGCTGAACCGTCCGTGCCGCATCTATGCTCCGGTCGGAACGCACGAAACCCTGCTGGCCTACCTGGTGCGTCGCCTGCTGGAAAACGGCGCGAACACCTCCTTCGTTAACCGCATTGCCGACACCACGCTGCCGCTGGACGAGCTG
>CAMKZP010000238.1 GCA_946477805.1 uncultured Enterobacter sp. | reverse complement strand
TCTACACTCGACTAGTCGTCGGCAGCGTCAGATGTGTATAAGAGACAGCTTCGGCGCCATGCTCGGCAAAATGCTGGCAGACTGCGGCGGTGCGCAGCGCATTGCCACCACCCTGATTGCCAAATTCGGCAAGCAGCACATTCAGTGGGCGGTGGTGTTAACCGGTTTTACCGTGGGTTTCGCGCTGTTCTACGAAGTGGGCTTCGTGCTGATGCTGCCGCTGGTATTCACCATTGCGGCGGCGGCCAGCATCCCGCTGCTGTATGTCGGTGTGCCAATGGCGGCGGCGCTGTCCGTGACCCACGGCTTCCTGCCTCCGCACCCGGGCCCAACCGCTATCGCAACCATCTTCCACGCGGATATGGGTAAAACCCTGCTGTTCGGTACGATTCTGGCGATCCCCACCGTTATCCTGGCAGGCCCGGTGTTTGCTCGTTTCCTGAAAGGCATCGATAAGCCCATTCCGGAAGGCCTGTACAGCGCGAAAACCTTCACCGAAGAGGAGATGCCCGGCTTTGGCGTCAGCGTCTGGACCTCACTGGTGCCGGTGATCCTGATGGCGATGCGTGCCGTCGCTGAGATGGTTCTGCCGAAAGGTCACGCGTTCCTGTCCGTTGCCGAGTTCCTTGGTGACCCGGTGATGGCCACGCTGATTGCGGTCCTGATTGCGATGTTCACCTTCGGTCTCAACCGCGGTCGTTCAATGGATCAGATCAACGACACGCTGACCTCTTCCATCAAAATCATTGCCATGATGCTGTTGATCATCGGCGGCGGCGGTGCGTTCAAGCAGGTTCTGGTCGACAGCGGCGTGGATAAATACATTGCGTCCATGATGCACGCCACCAGCCTCTCCCCGCTGTTTATGGCATGGTTTATCGCAGCCGTTCTGCGTATCGCGCTGGGTTCCGCAACCGTGGCGGCAATTACGGCGGGCGGGATCGTGGCACCACTGATTGCAACCACGGGCGTAAGCCCTGAGCTTATGGTTATCGCCGTCGGTTCCGGTAGCGTGATTTTCTCCCACGTTAACGATCCGGGCTTCTGGCTGTTCAAGGAGTACTTCAACCTGACAATCGGTGAAACCATCAAGTCCTGGTCCGCGCTGGAAACCATCATTTCGGTGTGCGGCCTGGTCGGGGTTCTGCTGCTGAATATGGTTATCTGATCCCCTAACCCTCTCCCCATCGGGGAGAGGGAACCGATCGAGCCTCTCGCCCCTATGGGGTGAAGGTGAAACTACCGCTTCTTATCCACCGCCTTTCTGCGCTTGTCCAAATCCTTAATCAGCCTGTTCACCCCGTCATCGGCAAACATGTTCTCAAGCGTCATGGAGAGCTTGCGACGCCAGTTCTTGTACTGATAGCTGGTGCCCGGAACGTTTACCGGCTCCGCCATATCAATCCAGTCTTCCGGCTGCAGGCCCAGCAGGGCGCTGTTGCTGTCGGCAATATAGCGCTGCAGGCCACGGTTAAGCGTTGGGGTCATCGACATCAGCGATGCCTTATGCCCGGCGCGCTTCGGCAGACAGCCGTGCTTGTGCAGCGCATCCAGCAGGCCCTGCTTCGCCAGCTCGCGGTCCTGATACAGGCCACGCAGAACCTCTTCGTCAGGATACAGCCCCAGCGTTTTACCGAGCGTCAGATCGCCGCTTTCCCAATAGCCACGAAGGACAGGAAGGTCATGCGTCGTCGCGACTGCCATCGACTGTTCCGGATACGCCTGCGGCGCGCGGAAGGTTTTCTCATGGTCGTTTTCAAAATAGAGCACTTTATACGAGTACACGCCGCTGTCGCGGAGCTTGCTGACGATCTCAACCGGCACCGTCCCCAGATCTTCACCGATCACCATGCACTGATGACGCTGGCTTTCCAGGGCCAGGATCGCGAGCAGATCGTCAACCGGATACTGCACGTAAGCGCCGTGGTCTGCCGTTTCACCGTACGGGATCCACCACAGACGCAGCACGGACATCACGTGGTCGATACGCAGCGCCCCGCAGTTCTGCATATTAGCGCGCAGCAGGTCGATAAACGGCTCGTAGCCGCGGGCCGCCATGACGTGCGGATCCATAGGCGGCAGGCCCCAGTTCTGGCCGAGCGGGCCAAGAATATCCGGCGGCGCCCCCACGGAGGCTTTCAGGCAGTAAAGCTCGCGGTCGCACCAGGTTTCCGCCCCGCCTTCTGCCACACCTACCGCCAGGTCACGATAGAGGCCGATCGGCATTTTGTAGCTCTGGCTCACCTGCCAGCAGGCGGCAAACTGGCTGTACGCCAGCCACTGCAGCCACAGGAAGAAATCCACCTCGTCGGCCTGTTTTTTACAGAAGGCTTTAACTTCCGGGGTATCAACGGTTTGATAGGCTTCAGGCCATACCGGCCAGCCCCAGCGCATCTCGTCTTCTTTCACCTGCCAGGCATGCAGCGCGTCGAACGCCGCCTGCCAGTAAAGGCTTTCGCCCTCCCGCGCCACAAACTGGCGGAAGGCCGACATCTGCTCGTCGTTGCGCTTTGCAAAGCCTTTCCACGCCAGGCGCAGCGCGGCCATCTTCAGGGACGTCACGGTGGAGTAGTCCACCCAGTCGGCCTCGCGCGCCTGCCTGAGCATCTGCTGCGTGGTCTCAAGCTTCCACCACGCCTGCGCCTCTTTGCTGTTTTTGAAATCGTCCAGCGCGTTTACGTCGATGTAAATCACGTTCAGCCAGCGGCGGGACGACGGGCTGTACGGGCTGGCGCTCTCCGGGTTTGCCGGGTAAAGCGCGTGGATCGGGTTGAGGCCAATAAACGCGCCGCCGCGCTCGCCCACGGCTGAAAGCATCTTTTTCAGATCGCCAAAATCGCCGATGCCCCAGTTGCTGTCGGAGCGCAGCGTGTAGAGCTGCACGCAGGCTCCCCACAGCTTTTTGCCTTCCAGCAGCGCCTGAGGTTCATAGCAGCGCTTCGGCGCGACGATCACCCGGCAGTGGAAACGCCGGTCGTCCTGGGTGAGCGTGAGCGTGTGATAGCCCTCCGGCAGCTTCGCCGGAAGGTTAAGCGCTTTGCCGCCGGTGGTGTGCCCTTTGTGCTGATGCCCCTCTTCGGTGGTGAGCAGCCAGCTGAACTCGCCGCGCCCCTCCACCGCCAGCGGCATCTTTTTGCCCGCGGTGAAAACCTTCACGTTTGGCACCGGCGCGCCCGACGCCTTCGCGTCGGTTTTGTGCATGGCATCCAGCAAACGTCTTTTGGTGTCCGCACCAATTGACTGCGGTTTGCCGTGCGCATTGATGTAACTGAGGCTAATTCCCGCCGCCTGCGCGGCACTGTCCAGACGTTTACTCTCCATCGCGCTTCCTTAGCGTTTTGCCTGCCAGATACGGGCCTGATAATCACGAATTGAGCGGTCAGAGCTGAACATGCCGCAGCGCGCGGTATTCAGGATGCACGCGCGGGTCCAGGCGTCCTGGTCGCGGTAGAGCACGTCGACCTGTTTTTGCGCTTCAACGTAGGCCGTGAAATCTGCCATGACCAGATACGGGTCGCCGCCCTGTTTGCCCATGCTCTGCAGCATCTGGTCAAACGCGTGCTTATCACCGTCGCTGTATTTACCGCTTTCCAGCTCTTTCAGCACCGCATCCAGCACTTTATCTTTCTTGCGCCATTTCACCGGATCGTAGCCTTTGGCCTTGATGGCTTTCACTTCTTCTACAGTATGGCCGAAGATGAAGATGTTCTCTTCGCCAACCTTCTCGGCGATTTCGACGTTTGCCCCGTCCAGCGTGCCGACGGTCAGCGCGCCGTTCAGCGCCAGCTTCATGTTGCCGGTACCGGACGCCTCTTTCCCTGCCGTCGAAATCTGTTCAGAGATATCCGCCGCCGGGATCAGCAGCTCGGCGGCAGACACACAGTAATCCGGCAGGAACACCACCTTCAGCTTGTCGCCCACCTTCGGATCGCTGTTGATCGCCGCGGCCACTTTGTTGATGGCGAGGATAATGTTTTTCGCCAGGTAGTAGCCCGGCGCCGCTTTCGCACCGAACAGGAACACGCGCGGCACGCGGTCGGCCTGCGGGTTCTCGCGGATCTCTTTGTACAGCGCCAGAATGTGCAGCAGGTTCAGGTGCTGACGCTTGTACTCGTGCAGGCGTTTGATCTGGATGTCGAAAATCGCGTTCGGGTTGATCTCAATCCCGGTACGCACCTTCACGAACTCGGCCAGACGGACTTTGTTCTCCAGCTTGATGGCGCGGTACTGCTCGCGGAATGTCGCGCTGTCGGCCTGTTTTTCCAGGGCGATCAGCTGGTCCAGATCGTTGGCCCACTCTTTCTTCAGGGTTTTATCCAGCAGGCCGGCCAGCAGCGGGTTACACTGTTTGATCCAGCGGCGCGGCGTGATGCCGTTGGTCACGTTGTGGAATTTGGTCGGCCACAGCTGGTGGTATTCCGGGAACAGATCTTTGACCACCAGGTCCGAGTGCAGCGCCGCCACGCCGTTTACCGCAAAACCGCTCACCACGCACATGTTCGCCATGCGCACCTGTTTGTCGTGCACAACGGCCAGCTTCGCCCAGACCGCTTTATCGCCCGGCCAGGTTTTCTCCACCAGCGTTTTAAACTGGTCGTTAATTTTGTTGACGATCTGCATATGGCGCGGCAGCAGCGTTTTCACCAGCTTCTCATCCCAGCACTCCAGCGCTTCCGGCATCAGGGTGTGGTTGGTGTAGGCGAAGGTGCGGCTGGTGATGGCCCAGGCGTCATCCCAGCTCAGCTGGTGTTCATCAATCAGCACGCGCAGCAGTTCAGGAATAGCGATTGTCGGGTGCGTATCGTTAAGCTGAATGACTTCGAAATCCGGCAGCTGCGCCAGCCTGCGGCCCGCCAGATGGTGACGGCGCAGAATGTCCGCAACGGAGCAGGCGCACTGGAAGTACTGCTGCATCAGACGCAGCTTTTTGCCCGCCAGATGGTTGTCGTTCGGGTAGAGTACCTTGGTCAGCTTCTCGGCGTCGATGCCCTGCTGCTCGGCGCGCAGGAAATCGCCATCGTTAAATTTAGTCAGATTAAACGGATGGGCGTGCTTCGCCTGCCACAGGCGCAGAGGCTGCGACACGCCGTTGCGGTAGCCGAGCACCGGCAGATCCCAGGCTTCTCCGGTAAGGGTGAACGCGGGTTCCCAGATCCCCTGCTTAGAGACTTTCCCGCCAATGCCCACCTGCACGTCCAGCTGCGCGTTGTGGCGGAACCACGGGTAGGTATTGCGGTGCCAGTCATCCGGCGCCTCCATCTGGTGCCCGTCAGCGAACGACTGGCGGAACAGGCCGTACTGGTAGTTCAGGCCATAGCCGATGGCCGACTGACCAACCGTTGCCATGGAATCCAGGAAACAGGCCGCCAGACGCCCCAGGCCACCGTTGCCCAGCGCGGGATCCGTCTCCTCTTCCAGCAGGTCGGTCAGGTTAACGTCGTGCTCTTTAAGCACCTCCCCCACCTCCTGATACCAGCCCAGGTTCAGCAGGTTATTGCCGGTCAGACGACCGATCAGGAATTCCATAGAGATATAGTTCACGTGACGCTGGCCTTTGACAGGCTTCGCCACCGGCTGAGCATCCAGCTGCTCTGCGAGCGCACCGCTCACTGCCTGCCACCACTGGTGAGGCGTCATCTCGTTAGCAGCATGAAGGCCAAAACGCTGCCACTGACGCGTCAGGGCAGCCTGGAATTGAGCTTTGTTGAAGGTAGGCTGTGACATAGGGATCGGCATCCTGTAGAGAAATAAACATTTGACGCTAGTGTGCCAGGCTCATTCTTCCTCTTCCTCCTCCTGCGGGGGATTAGGCAGGGAGGAGTAGCGGGGATGAGCATAAAAGTGTGATCGAGGCCCGCTTATCTGGCCTCCGCACCGCTTACGTTTACAATATTATCTCTTTATTCATAAGAGCAACGTTTCATCACTGCATTGTTTGTCAGTTTGTTGCGTATTCGGTAAGAAAATTATCCCTATCAATATAAAATTTGCGATAAATGTGCGGAACTGACCGTTGAACTAAACAATAATAAAGAGCAGACTTTATTCATAACTCGATAAATATTCTCACCACAAATAATATGAGGTAATACATTTGTCGCACTTATCTTGGTTAACAATTACGGGTGATATTCAAGCTGTCTCTTATACACATCTCCGAGCCCACGAGACAGGCAGAA
>CAMKZP010000237.1 GCA_946477805.1 uncultured Enterobacter sp. | reverse complement strand
GGGGTGAAGGGCATTATGCGTCAGTTTTGTTTACATCAGCTGGCACGCTCAGGCTTTCGCGTTGTCGAAGTGAGCGAAAGGGAAGAGGCGCTGCACACAGCCGATGAGGTGGTGATCTGTAACGCCCTGATGCCCGTTTTACCCGTGCGCGCGTATGGTCAACAGCGTTGGTCGTCACGTGAACTGTTCCAGTTTTTAGCCCCGATATGTGAGCAAACCAGGTCGTCATGAAGAAAATGTTGCGTTTTGTACTTCTCCTTTTCGTTGCGCTGGGTATCGCTGGCGGAGCGGGAGTGTGGAAAGTCCGTCAGCTGGCGGACAGTAAGATCCTGATTAAAGACGAAACCATTTTTACCCTTAAAGCCGGGACCGGGCGTCAGGCCCTGGGTGAACAGCTTTATGGGGAAAAGATCATAAACCGCCCTCGCGTGTTCCAGTGGCTGCTGCGCGTTGAGCCAGAGCTGGCGCACTTTAAAGCCGGGACCTACCGTTTTACCCCGGGCATGACCGTGAGAGAGATGCTGCAGCTTCTGGAAAGCGGCAAAGAGGCGCAGTTCCCCCTGCGTTTTGTGGAGGGTATGCGCCTGAGCGATTATCTCAAACAGCTGCGCGACGCGCCGTATATCAAGCATACGCTGAAAGACGACAGCTATGAGACCGTCGCCGGGGCGTTGAAATTTGAGCATCCCGAGTGGGTGGAAGGCTGGTTCTGGCCCGATACCTGGATGTACACCGCCGGCACCACGGATGTGGCCATCCTGAAGCGCGCGCATAAAAAGATGGTCGCAGCGGTGGAGTCTGCGTGGGAGGGGCGCGCTGACGGCCTGCCTTATCAGGATCAAAACCAGTTTGTAACGATGGCTTCCATCATTGAAAAAGAGACCGCCGTTGCGGAAGAGCGCGATCGGGTTGCGTCGGTGTTTATCAACCGTCTGCGCATTGGCATGCGTTTGCAGACCGACCCAACCGTCATCTACGGAATGGGCGAAAGCTATGCCGGAAAGAT
This sequence comes from uncultured Enterobacter sp., assembly GCA_946477805.1. GTDB lineage: Bacteria > Pseudomonadota > Gammaproteobacteria > Enterobacterales > Enterobacteriaceae > Enterobacter. The sequence continues at coordinate 5,216 of CAMKZP010000237.1, read as the reverse complement.
ATCGAGAAAAGACCTGGAGACGCCAACGGCGTATAATACCTACGTGATTAGCGGCCTGCCGCCGGGCCCGATTGCAACGCCGGGTGAGGCCTCGTTACGGGCCGCCGCGCACCCGGCTAAAACGCCGTATCTCTATTTTGTGGCTGACGGAAAAGGGGGGCATACCTTTAACACCAACCTTGCCAGCCATAATCGCTCAGTTCAGGACTATCTGAAGGCACTTAAGGAAAAAAATGCGCAGTAAATACATTGTCATTGAGGGACTCGAAGGGGCGGGTAAAACCACCGCCCGCAACGTGGTCGTTATTGGCGATCGTCACGATTTGTCGACGCAGGCCTATCAGGGTGGCGGCCGCGGTATTGATGCCGTCATGCTGGCGACGCTACGCGACGCGGTTCTGGGCGATTTTCGTCCCGACCTGACGCTCTATCTGGACGTCACGCCCGAAGTGGGCCTCAAGCGCGCCCGCGCGCGCGGCGAGCTTGATCGTATCGAGCAGGAGTCTTTCGACTTCTTTAACCGCACCCGCGCGCGCTATCTGGAACTGGCCGCGAAGGACAGCTCAATTCGCACCATTGATGCAACGCAATCTTTAGACGACGTCACGCGCGATATCCGGCATACCGTTAAGCAGTGGGTACAGGAGCAAACGGCATGAAATGGTACCCATGGCTGCGCCCGCATTTTGAACAGCTGATTAACAGCTATCAGGCTGGCCGGGGGCATCATGCGTTACTGATTCAGGCGCTGCCGGGGATGGGCGATGATGCGTTGATTTACGCCATCACCCGTTTTCTGATGTGCCAGCAGCCGCAAGGGCACAAAAGCTGCGGCAAGTGTCGCGGCTGCCAGCTCATGCAGGCGGGCACGCATCCGGACTATTACGCGCTGGAGCCTGAGAAGGGCAAAAGCACGCTCGGCATTGATGCGGTGCGTGAAGTCAGCGAGAAGCTGTACGAGCACGCGCGTCTGGGCGGGGCAAAGGTGGTCTGGCTGAACGATGCAGCGCTTCTGACCGAAGCGGCTGCCAATGCGCTGCTGAAAACCCTGGAAGAACCGCCCGAAAAGACCTGGTTCTTCCTGTCATGCCGGGAACCCGGAAGATTACTCGCCACGCTGCGCAGCCGCTGCCGTCTTCACCACCTCGCGGTACCGCAGGAATCCTGGTCGTTAACCTGGCTTGAGCGTGAAGTGACGGTGTCACAGGATGCGGCGCTGGCCGCCCTGCGCCTGAGCAGCGGCGCGCCCGCAGCGGCGCTGGCGCTGCTGCAAAAAGAGGTCTGGTCGCAGCGCGAGGCGCTCTGCCGTGCGGTGGAGTCTGCGGTGGACAGCGGTGACTGGCTGAGCGTGCTGCCTGCACTTAACGGCGATCGTGCGGCCGAGCATCTGCACTGGCTGGCCGCCCTGTTGCTGGATGCGATCAAGGTCCAGCAGAGCGCCACGTTACTGAGCAACCCCGACGTCTGGCCGCTGGTCAATACGCTGGCGAACCGTCTGCCGGGTTCCACTCTGCGCGCTGTTCTGCATGACGTTTGCCAGAGTCGCGAACAGCTCTTAACGGTGACCGGTCTCAATCGCGAGCTTTTACTGACCGACCAGCTGCTGCGTATCGAACACTACCTGCAACCGGGCGTGATACCGCCTGTTTCCCATCTCTGAGAGAGACATTATGTTTTTAGTCGACTCACACTGCCATCTCGATGGCCTGGATTATCAATCTCTGCATAAAGACGTGGACGACGTGCTGGTAAAAGCCGCCGCTCGCGACGTGAAGTTTTGTCTGGCCGTGGCCACCACGCTGCCGGGCTACCGCGCCATGCGCGAACTGGTAGGGGTTCGCGAAAATGTCGTCTTCTCCTGCGGCGTACACCCTCTGAACCAGGATGAAACCTACGAGGTGGAAGAGTTACGCCGTCTGGCGGCGGAGGAGGGCGTGGTGGCGATGGGCGAAACCGGGCTGGACTATTTCTACACGCCGGAAACGAAACCACGCCAGCAGGCATCCTTTCGCAACCATATCCGCATTGGCCGCGAGCTGAACAAGCCGGTTATCGTGCACACCCGTGACGCCCGCGCCGATACGCTGGCGATCCTGCAGGAAGAAAAGGTGACGGATTGCGGTGGCGTACTACACTGTTTCACAGAAGACAGAGAAACGGCGGGTAAGCTGCTTGATTTAGGGTTTTATATCTCGTTTTCGGGGATCGTGACGTTCCGTAACGCTGAACAGCTGCGTGATGCCGCGCGTTACGTTCCGCTCGATCGCATTCTGGTGGAAACAGACTCGCCGTATCTGGCGCCGGTACCGCATCGCGGTAAAGAGAACCAGCCAGCCATGACGAGAGATGTCGCTGAGTATATGGCCGTTCTGAAGGGCGTCAGCATCGAAGAGCTCGCCCGCACCACGACCGAAAACTTCGCAAATCTGTTCCACATCGACCCCGCCCGCCTGCAATCTGTCTGATACACCTGTTTTTTTTAGGCTCGTAATTAATACCTAAAGCGAGTAAAGCTCACCGCCTCATTTGGGGCGGTGATGGTGTTTTTAGACACATCCGGACATGCTTTTTGTAAATATCTGAAAGTTTTTCGGCCGTGTTACGCTGAAACGTGATAGCCGTCAAACAAACCCAGAGGGATTTATTTTACTCTGTGTAATAAATAAAGGGCGCTTAGATGTCCTGTCCACGGCACGGAACTCCCCCCGGGCCAATGCGTGAAAAGCGTAAAAAAAGCACAAATACTCAGGAGCACTCTCAATTATGTTTAAGAATGCATTTGCTAACCTGCAAAAGGTCGGTAAATCGCTGATGCTGCCAGTATCCGTACTGCCTATCGCAGGTATCCTGCTGGGCGTCGGTTCTGCTAACTTCAGCTGGCTGCCAGCCGTAGTTTCCCACGTGATGGCCGAAGCAGGCGGTTCTGTTTTTGCTAACATGCCGCTGATCTTCGCCATTGGTGTTGCTCTGGGCTTCACCAACAACGACGGCGTATCCGCACTGGCCGCGGTGGTTGCTTACGGCATCATGGTGAAAACCATGGCCGTGGTTGCCCCTCTGGTTCTGCATTTACCTGCTGAAGAGATCGCCTCGAAACACCTGGCGGATACCGGCGTTCTCGGCGGTATTATCTCCGGTGCGATTGCAGCCTATATGTTCAACCGCTTCTATCGCATCAAGCTGCCTGAGTATCTGGGCTTCTTCGCGGGCAAGCGTTTCGTTCCGATCATCTCTGGTCTGGCGGCGATTTTCACCGGCGTGATCCTCTCCTTCATCTGGCCACCGATCGGTTCCGCAATCCAGACCTTCTCCCAGTGGGCTGCGTACCAGAACCCGGTTGTGGCGTTCGGTATCTACGGCTTCATTGAGCGCTGCCTGGTGCCATTTGGCCTGCACCACATCTGGAACGTTCCTTTCCAGATGCAGATTGGTGAATTCACCAACGCAGCAGGTCAGGTGTTCCACGGCGACATCCCTCGCTATATGGCGGGCGACCCAACTGCAGGCAAACTGTCCGGCGGCTTCCTGTTCAAAATGTACGGCCTGCCAGCGGCTGCGATTGCAATCTGGCACTCTGCTAAACCAGAGAACCGTGCAAAAGTGGGCGGTATCATGATCTCCGCAGCGCTGACCTCGTTCCTGACCGGTATCACCGAGCCGATCGAGTTCTCCTTCATGTTCGTTGCGCCGATCCTGTACATCATTCACGCGGTACTGGCTGGCCTGGCGTTCCCAATCTGTATCCTGCTGGGTATGCGTGACGGTACGTCCTTCTCTCACGGTCTGATCGACTTCATCGTGCTGTCCGGTAACAGCAGCAAGCTGTGGCTGTTCCCTATCGTCGGTGCGGGCTATGCGGTTGTGTACTACACCGTCTTCCGCGTGCTGATCAAAGCGCTGGACCTGAAAACCCCGGGTCGTGAAGATGCGTCAGAAGACACGAAAGCAGGCGCGACCAGCGAAATGGCTCCGGCTCTGATCGCAGCGTTTGGCGGCAAAGAAAACATCACTAACCTGGACGCGTGTATCACTCGTCTGCGTGTGAGCGTTGCTGACGTCGCTAAAGTTGACCAGCCTGGCCTGAAAAAACTGGGCGCAGCAGGCGTCGTTGTTGCAGGTTCTGGTGTTCAGGCCATCTTCGGGACTAAATCCGATAACCTGAAAACCGAAATGGATGAGTACATCCGCAACAGCTAACGTGTGATTTGGGGAGACTGAGGCAGCCGAATGGCTGCCTTTTTTATGGGTGCGGTTTGGGGTACCGGGCCTGCAGGGAACGTTGCAGGCCCGGATAACATCAGAACTGATAGCTCGCGGTCACGCTGACGTTGCGCGGTTCACCGTAAACCAGTGAGCCCTGAACGTTGGTGTCGTATGTCTTATCAAACAGGTTGTTCAGATTTCCCTGCACGGAGAAGTTCTTCGTCACCTGGTAACGCGTAAACAGGTCAACAAGCGCATAGCTGCCTTGTTCAGCGCGCCATGTGCCGTAAGGCGTGACAACATCGCTGTAGACCCGGTTTTGCCAGTTAACGCCGCCACCGACGGTCAGCGCAGGCATGACCGGCAGACGGTAGCTGGTGAACAGTTTAACCGTGGTACGCGGCAGGTAAGGGTTTACGTCTTTACCGTCGCTGTCTTCGGCCAGATAGCGCGTCGCGCCGAAGGTCATCTGCCAGTTATCCGTCAGCGCGCCGTTAATTTCAAACTCAACGCCTTTGCTTACGGTACCGTCCACGCCTTCATACGCCGTATCGGTTGAGCCCTGAATGACGCGGCCGGTGCTTTGCGCGACGTTATCCTGCTCGATACGGAAAATCGACAGGGTCGTCGTCAGGCGGCTGTTCATCCAGTCTGACTTCAGGCCCACTTCATAGTTATTACCGGTAATGGGATCGAGATATCGGCCTGTGCTGTCACGATAATTTTGAGGCTGGAAGATGGAGGTATAGCTGGCATACGCGGACCAGTTATCGTCAATGTCATAGACCAGCCCGGCATACGGCGTGGTATGGTTTTTCTCCATACCGTAGGTCATCGTATCGACGCTCCAGTTTGTATAGCGTGCGCCGAGGATCAGGTGCAGCGGGTCGGCCAATGAAATGCGTGTCGCCGCGTACAGCGATTTCATATTCGTTTTGTCGTCCTGGGCCAGCGCCTGCGATCCCCAGTTGGTTTCCGGGAAATTGCCGTTATAGTCGTAGAAGCTACCGAAC
>CAMKZP010000236.1 GCA_946477805.1 uncultured Enterobacter sp. | reverse complement strand
GACCATGGTTGAACCGTTTTCATCAGCGACTTTCCAGGCCCCGCAGAGCGGAAGTCATCGGGAATTGAACTGGACGGTGATAGACGATTACGGCAAACAGGTTCCTTATAAAAAGCAGTTATAACAATGAATTTATATATTCAGTCCGGGTTCGCTGTGGCTGGATAATAATATGTGCCGCGCTATGCGGAATTTCACACTTACAGCAATGAAATAGTCTATGAACAATAAAATAACGCTTGATACGCTGAGTATGACGTATTTCCACAAATATCATATGTCCTATGATTTGATTGGTTCGTTTATCCAGCGTGAGATGAATATCAGTGAGTTTCACTTGCACCACTTTCCCGAACCGGAAAATCTGTTAAAAGCCGCAGAGGAGAACAAGTTTGACATTATTTTTATGGACCCCTCCTGTCTTTTTGATGGCTGTTTTCGCGAAGTAGAAATCAGAAAACTGCTGGCTTCGTTATGCGGAAATAAGCGGATTACCACGGTTTTCTTTGCAAATGATATGAAATCGGTGCTGTTGAAAAAAATACTCGATGCCGGGGCTGATATTATGATCAGCAGCCAGGATACGCCGCAGGAACTGCTGGCTGCCTTGTTGCATGTGCTGACGCCGCACGCGTCTGAGCCCTATGTTTCGCAATCTGTTCAGGGGCATTTGCAGCAGGAACGCGACGATCTCACGGCCAAAGAATGGGAAGTGATTAATCTTATTCACCAAGGATACTCGCTTTCTGAAATTGCATCTAAAAAATGCCGCGCGTTGAGCACCGTCTCGACACAGAAAAGAAATGCCATGAATAAGCTGCATCTGAAAAATGAAAGTGAATTACTGCGCTTCTTGCATCAGAGTTCTTTTTTTTAATTATCAACGCGTGCGAAATTTTATGTTTATCAAATTAATCCTTCTTCTGGCGGGAGCGTTTTTATTCTGCGGGCACGCCTGCGCGTTGTCGCTTCAGGAATCGCTTATTGCGGCTAATGCTTATAATGCAGAAATGAATGCCGCCCGCAATGCACACGATGCCGATGGTCAAAAAAAATATCAGGGATTTGCCGGATTACTGCCGGTGGTGACGCTTGACGGCTCGTGGACAAAAACCGATCAGCCCGATGCCGCCTATTCCGCCGGCGTTACCCGTCACAGCTACAGCGTTAACCTGACGCAGCCCATTTTCGACATCGCAAAATATGCCACCTGGCGCAGAAGCGTCGCGATCGGCGATCTGGCGGATGTGAATCTGCTGATTGCTCAGCAAAAACTGATCGATGATGTTACGACCGCGTTCTACAGCGTGGTGTACCAGCGCAGCGTGCTTGAGACCAGTCAGCGGATCGTCACGGCTTTTCGCGCCAGGCTGAAGCAGGCGCAAAAAGCGCTGGAAGTGGGCGACGGCACGCGGCTGGATGAAGCCGAAGCCCAGGCAAACTACGACATAGCCACGGCCGATGAGCTGGCCGCCGAAAACGACCTCAACGATGCCTACGTCTCTTTTCGTCAGCTGACCGGCCTGGATGCGCGGCGCATTTCAGACAGCAGCATGAGCTGCGTACGCTTTCGCGACACCATTCTCCCTGAGCAGATAAAGCGCCAGGCCTCGGCGAATAACCTGGAGGTGCTGGCCGCGATTCAGACGCAGAAAGGCAGTGAGGCCGACATTATCACGGCCACCTCCAGCCATCTTCCTGTGGTCACTTTTCAGGCGGGTTATGGCAAAAACTGGAGTCGTGCAGAGGACGGTAACTATCTCGACACGCTGTTCGGCACCACCTCCAAAACCGACAACACGGTGATTGGCGTCAATGTGTCGGTCCCGCTATTTGCCGGTGGCAGCCAGATCTCTCAAAGCCTGGAGGCAGCGCACCGCTACGCGCAAAGCAAAGATTTGGTGATCGATGCCCGGCGTAAAGCAGAGCAGCAGGCTATACAGGCCGCCTCCGGCGTCAGGAACGGCCAGTCGCGCATTAAAGCCTATGAACGCGCTATCGCGTCAGCGGAAAAGCGCCTGTCGTCGACCCGCTACGGGCGGGAAATCGGCCAGCGGACGCTGCTCGACGAGTTCAACGCAGAGAAAGACTATTACCAGGCGATTCAGGATTTGGCCCAGGCGCAATACGCCCTGATCCAGTCGATCGTCAAATTAAAATCTGCTACCGGCTCGCTCGATTATGCCGCGATGAAAATTTTTAACTGTAATGCGGCATGACCGGGAATTTTGCTCATGAATAACGAACTGTTTCGTAAAGAATCGCTGGATGCCAAAAAAACGAAAGTCCTGGGAACGGTGGCGCTCTACTGCCCGCCTTTCCGGTGGCTGACGATCGCGCTGGTCTGCGTCCTGGTGGCGGTGCTGATCGCCTTTTGCATTTTTGGCAGTTATACCAAGCGGGAAACCGCAAAAGGCGTGCTGGTGCCCGAAAGCGGGATGATGAACATTACCGCAATGACGGCCGGTACGGTGATTGCACTGCCGTCGCGTGAGGGGGACAACGTACAAAAGGGCAGCCAGATTGCGACCGTTTCTTCGGAGATTTCTACCCGTTACGGTCAGACCCGCGAGGCGATTGCCAGCCAGCTGGAACTCCAGAAGCAGGGTTTGAATAATCAGCTTGCCAACCTTGAAAAGCTCAATACGGAAACCCTGAAATCGTTGCAGGAAAAGGTCAGTTTGCTCGAACAGCAATCTACCGAGCTGGACACCATCTACCGCCAGCGCACCCAGCAAATCGAGCTGGCGAAAACGCAGCTTAATAAAGTTATCGCCATGCGCGGGGAAGGCTATGCCTCAAATACTCAGGTGGAACAGCAGCAAAATGATGTGCTGGACGCCAGCGTGCGTTTGCAGGATGTCGCGCGCCAGCGCATCGACGTGCGTCAGCAGCTGGCACTGGCACGACAGCAGCTGCGTGAACAACCTCTCACCTATTACCAGCAGCAGAACGAGCTTCAGCAGAAACTTTCTGACATCACGCAGTCAATGATGGAGAACGAATCGCGCCGTTCAGTGGATTTACGCGCGCCGGAAAAAGGGACGGTCAGCGCCGTGCTGGTGAAACAGGGGCAAATTGTCACGGCGGGGCAAACGCTGGCGATGCTGCTGCCGGACAACGCCCATTTACAGGCGCGGATCATGCTCAGCAGCCGGGCGATAGGCTTTATCCGTCCGGGACAGCGCGTGGTGCTGCGCTATGAGTCGTTCCCCTGGCAAAAATTTGGCCAGCAGTACGGCACGGTGCTGGAGATCTCAAAATCTGCCCTGTCTCCTCATGAAGTTTCAACCATCACCGGTGACGGCCAGGTCCAGGAGGCGATGTATCAGGTCAAGGTAACGCTCGATCGTCAGACGGTACAGGCCTACGGAAAACAGGTCAGCCTGAGGCCCGGCAGCGGGCTGGAAGCGGATTTTATCGTGGATAAGCGTCGTATCTACGAATGGGTACTCGAGCCGCTAAACGCGCTGGGAAAAATGACGTCTTTGTAAGTGTAATTATTTTATCGGGTTTATCATGGATTTATTTCACAAACTGAATTTGTCGTTCCGCCACAGGCTGCCCGTATTACGCCAGACGCAGGCAGCGGAATGCGGGCTGACCTGCGTCGGCATGATTGCCGGCTATTACGGCCACCACATTGATATGGTGTCTCTGCGCCAGCGCTTCCCGACGTCGCTTAAGGGCAGCACGCTCTCCAACGTGATCTCTTTTGCACAACATATGGGGTTGGGCTGCCGTGCGGTACGTCTTGAACTGGATGAGCTGGACAAGCTGAGCCTTCCCTGCGTACTGCACTGGGACTTAAATCATTTCGTGGTGCTTAAGAGCATCGCGAAAAACAAAATCGTTATTCACGATCCAGCGCGCGGCATCCGCAAAGTCGCGATGGATGAAGTCTCGGCCTCTTTTACCGGCGTCGCGCTGGAACTTTATCCGGCGGCAACGTTTGAGAAAAAGGAAGAGAAAAAATCCATCTCTATGCTGAATCTGATCCGCAGCGTGTCAGGGATCGGTTCGGCCTTTATGCAGGTCGCCTTGCTGTCGCTGGCTCTGGAATTCTTCGGTATCATCACGCCGTTTTATATGCAGTGGGTAATCGATCAGGTCCTGGTATCGGCAGATCGCGATTTGCTGACCCTGCTCGGCGTGGCCTTTGTCTGCATCACCTTGTTCCAGAACGTCATTTCGGCATTACGCAGCTGGGTAACGACCTGGTTTTCCAGCATGCTGAGCGTGCAGTGGTCCTCCAATCTCTGCGCCCACCTGCTTGGGCTGCCGCTCAGCTACTTCGAAGAGCGCCACGTGGGAGATATTCTTTCGCGCTTTGGCTCTATTTCAAATATTCAAAGCACGCTCACCGGCCGCTTCATCTCGTCTATTTTCGACGGCGTGATGGCACTGGTCACCCTTGCCGTTATCTTTACCTATAACGCAAGTCTGACCCTGGTGGTCATCGGCCTTTTCCTGCTCTATGCGCTGATCCGCTGGATCTCCTTTGAACCTTTCCGTCAGGCGAATGAAGACCAGCTGATGGCCTCAGCGGTCGTACAGTCGCAACTGCTGGAATCAATTCGCGGCGTTCAGGCCATCAAGCTCAATAATAAGCAGGATTTGCGCGTTTCCACGTTTACCAATGAAACCGTGGAATCGACCAATAAAGGCATTACCACGCAAAAACTGTCGATTGGCTTCAGCACCCTGCAGGGCACGATCTCGGGTGTCGGCAAGATCGTGCTGGTCTGGCTGGCGGCCGCTCAGGTACTGGACGGTAACTTTACCAGCGGGATGCTGGTGGCGTTTATTTCGTTTTCCGATCAGTTTATCTCCCGCTCTGCCGGGCTTATCAATGCGCTGATCGAGTTTAAGATGCTGCGCCTGCACGGGGAACGTCTCTCAGATATTGTGCTTAGCGAAAAAGAGCAAAATATGGAAAGCAACGTGGCGCTGGCCGATGAGAAAGGGCCGGTTCGTCTGGACATCAATGCCCTGTCATTCCGTTATTCGGCTACGGATCCTGACATCTTCTCTAACTTCAATCTGGCGATTGAGGCAGGCGAATTTGTTGCCATCATTGGCCCTTCCGGGCAGGGTAAAACCACGTTGGCCAAACTGCTGCTGGGCCTGCTCAAGCCCAACTCTGGCAGCATCAGCATCAACGGTGTCGATCACAGCAAACTGGGGATGACCCATTACCGCGATCTGATTGGCAGCGTGATGCAAAACGACATGCTGTTTGCCGGTTCTATCATGGATAACATTAGCTTCTTTGACGCCAGCCTTGACAAGCAGCAGGTCGAAAAAGCGGCACGTATCGCGCAGATTCATGGCGATATCATGGCGATGCCGATGGGCTATAACAGCATGGTTGGCGATATGGGGTCATCATTGTCCGGTGGCCAGGTGCAGCGGGTGATCCTGGCGCGCGCGCTTTACCGTAACCCCAGGCTGTTGATCCTTGATGAAGCCACCAGCCATCTGGATGTGGCCAGGGAAAGTGCTATCAATGATGCCATTAAGCACATGAACGTCACCCGGGTCATTATCGCGCACCGCCCTGAAACTATCCTCAGCGCCGACCGCATTATTCAGATTAACCGCCACGGCGTGAATGAAGTGTCAAAGGCCGATTTCATTAAATTTATTAACGCCTCAAAGCCAGTATTAGAGGCTATCTGACCCCCGGCGCAGCCATCTGTGATGGCTGCGAGCCCCTTCAACAAGGAGTAAATATGGACAACCGCTTAGTTTGCCTCGAAGGCACCCTGACTTTTGACGAAGAAATCAGGTATCAGACCGTTAACGTTATTTCGTTCAGAACCGGACAGCAGATTACGGTCAACAGAGACCGACTTCCGCCTGAACGGACCTTCGCTGAACATATTTCACGACAAATAGATAACGCAGAAAAAGTATTTTACCAATTTAATCTCGTACAGATGGAAGAGGTGAACGAAGGCAATGTTTTTGATAACACCATTCAGGTTGTTTACAGCTTTCTGTCCGGATCCGGCACGGGGCAACGTGTCTGGCAGGTAACGTTCTCCTGCCTTCATTCAAAAAATGAATTGATTAATTTCACTTCACTTTACCCTGATGAGCAGTCCATGAAAAACGAAATTGGAAGGTTGCAGCACTGTGTGAGTAGTTTCATTTTAAATAAAGGCCTGTAACCCATTAATAAAAAAGGCAGAGGCCTGAAGTTTTTAAGTAAATAAAGAAAAACGTA
>CAMKZP010000235.1 GCA_946477805.1 uncultured Enterobacter sp. | reverse complement strand
CCCGGCGGCCTGTAAGCCGTTGTTCCGTGTCAGTGGAGGCGCATTATAGGGAGTTCTCAGACGTTGACAACCCCTCTTTTAAAAAAAACGTTTAACCGTCTTTTTTTTGCGCAAAATCGGTTTAGAACGCCAGTTTTTCGAGCGTTTCAAACCCATAACGACGTAAAACGGGTAAAAGTTGCTCAGTTTCTTTTGTTATCGCCATGCAGTAAGCGATATTTGCGTCAGACGATTTTGCATCCGGCGCTTCATGTTCCAGCAGCCAGGCCGTGCGGCGGGCAATAGCAGCACCGGAATCGACCAGACGCGTTCCTTCCGGCAGAACCTCTAATAGCTCTTCCTGTAAGAGTGGGAAATGCGTGCAGCCTAATACGACGGTGTCCGGGGGTTCCGGCATACGCAGCCACGGGCGAAGAATACGACGCAGCTCTTCGAGAGACACCGTCTCTCCATGCAGCTTGGCTTCTGCCATCTCCACCAGCTCTGCCGAACCCAGCATCGCAATCTGGCACTCATTGGCGAAGCGGTCGATAAGTTCACGGGTGTAAGGACGCTTCACCGTACCACGCGTGGCCAGCAAGCCGACGATGCCGTTTGCCGTAAGGCGTGCGGCAGGCTTTATGGCAGGCACAACGCCCACAACCGGGAACGGGAATTTTTCCCGTAAAGCAGGGAGTGAAACCGTGCTCGCCGTATTACAGGCAATAACCGCCAGCGCCAGGGGATAGCGCTGTTGTACCGCGGTGACGATTTCAACCACGCGCTCGACAATAAACGCTTCACTCTTCTCCCCATAGGGGAAAGCAACGTTATCGAAGGCGTAGATGTAGTGGAGATCCGGCAAAAGATGCCGAATCTCATCATAGACCGAAAGCCCACCGACGCCGGAATCAAACACCAGCACGGTGGGACGCGGATCAGAAGGTGTAGCTGCCAGACAAGGTGTATTCCCGTCCTGCAGTTTGGTAGCCATAAACTGTCTCGTAATCTTTATCGAACAGGTTAGCTATTTTACCACGAACTGTCAGGTGAGAGGTGACAGGATATGAAACGGCGAGATCCCACAGGCTTACGCCGCCCATTTTCACTTTCTCTGATGGGTAGGTACCAAAGTCGGTATCGTAGCGCGTACCCAGGTAGTGATAAGTCAGGCTCCAGTCGAAATCATAGACCTGCGTATCAAGCTGGTACTTCACCTGCTGCTTAGCGCGACGATCCAGCAGCGCGTTAGTTGCCGCATTGCGGGCATCAACATAGTCGTAACCGACGCTATGCGTAACCGGGCCCGTATCAAACGACGCCGTCGCTTCGACGCCCTTTATGCGAGCCTTGCCAACGTTGTAATACTCCTGAAGATTGTTGTTAAAGTCGATCAGGTTATCCACGTCGTTACGATAGGCTGAAACACGCCAGCTCACGCCCGACGTCAGACCTTCAAAGGCACCTTCCCACTGCTTGCTCTCTTCCGGGTCGAGACGATCGTTGCCGTAGAAACCATAAAGCTGGCCAAGATTAGGGGCTTTATAGGCCGTACCATAAGAGGCAATGAAGCGGTAACCGTCGATGAATTCCCAGGCCGCGCTGCTCTGCCAGGTTCCATGGCGACCAAACTGAGAGTTGTCATCGCTGCGGGCCGCTCCTTCAAGGGTGAAGTCACCCAGCTTCTGTAAACCGGTCAGGTAGACGCCGGTATTACGCAGATCGTAGCTATTGGTCACGTAGTTTGTACCGGGTTCGGTGCTCTGCTTCTGCCAGTCGATACCCGCGCCAATGTTCCCCTGGCCGACATCAACAGAGTTGCTCCACTGTACATTGTACTGTTTGATTTCATCCAGCGTAGCCGTGGAGTCATAGCGTCCCAGATGCGGATCGTAGTTGTAGTCTTTGCTGTGGCTGTAGCTGGAGAGCAGCTGCGAATGGAAGATATCTTCGTTAAAGCGCAGCCCGGCATCCCAGGTCTGGCTATATAGCTGGCGAGTGTCCACCAGTACGTCAGGGGTGAATGTGCTGTAATAACCGTCATAGGCCGTACGGTTGCTGTAGCCATAACCGCGAACAAAGCCGCTCCATTGGTCAGAGAAAGCATGCTCCAGCGCACCGTAAATCGTTTTATTCATGTAGCCGTCGCGATCGGTCTGGGCAAGACCGCCGTTATTGCCGTCGGCGACAACGTCAAAACCTTTGGTATAGGTGTAATCACCCGCCAGCGTGACGCGCGTGCTGTCTCCCAGGGTTTGCTGGGTACTGCCGCCATAATTCTGGTAGCCACGTGACCCTACGCCAGCATTCAGCGTTGTACCGTCCTTCGCACGCGTTGTAATGATGTTCACCACCCCGCCAATTGCATCAGAGCCGTAGACCGCAGAACGCGGCCCGCGGATGTATTCGATGCGTTGAACCAGGGCGATTGGGAACTGGCTGAGATCGGACGAACCGGTTACGCCCGCCTGATTAAGACGGATCCCGTCGACGAGTATCAGGACGTGGCTGGAGTTAGTGCCGCGAATAAAGAGTGAAGAGAGCTGCCCCATTCCGCCGTTTTGCGCGGTATCCACGCCGGGTAAACGGCGCATAACATCCAGAACCGTTGTCGACTGCCAGCGATCGATATCCGCACGCGTGACCACCGAGGTCGGTGCTAAGACGGTATTTACGGGTTGTTCAAAACGATTTGCCGTCACCACCAACGAGTCTGCGCTTTCCTGCGCCCAGCCCGAAAATGCCGTGACGGACAACGCCGTCAGCAGCGATACTTTTTTAATCATTGTTAAAGCATCCACAATATAAGAAGGATGCCGCAGGCCTCATCTATAGCACGCGATGATGAAACCAGATGCGACGTGATCCCGGCAGGTCTTCGGGCTAGGTGGCGTTTAATGGATGAAGACTTCCCGTTTTCACAGTGTCTGCTGCTCTCATCCCGCCAGTCTTTACCGCTGCGCGTCAGCTCCAGATTTACACTGGATTCCCTTTTCACTCTCAGGAGACCGGAAACAGAATGCTACAATTAGACACGTATAGATGTCCAGATAGCTATTGGCCATTAAGTCTGGACATCCCCGGAACAATGCCTACAATCCCCGCGTAATTCTTTATCACTCAGGACGCATCATGACCCCAGAACACCTTCCGACAGAACAGTACGACGCGCAGCTGGCAGAGAAAGTCGTCCGCCTGCAAAGTATGATGACGCCGTTCAACGCGCCCGTTCCCGAGGTGTTCCGCTCCCCTGTCAGCCACTACCGTATGCGCGCCGAGTTTCGTATCTGGCATGACGGTGACGACCTGTACCACATCATTTTCGATCAGCAGACAAAATCTCGTATTCGGGTAGACAGCTTCCCGGCGGCGAGTGAGCTTATTAACCAGCTGATGACGCTGATAATGGACGGCGTGCGCAATAACCCCGTCCTGCGCCACAAGCTGTTCCAGATTGATTACCTGACCACCCAAAGCAACCAGGCGATTGTCTCGCTGCTGTACCACAAAACGTTAAACGACGAGTGGCGCGAGCACGCGGAGGCCCTGCGCGATGCGCTGCGCGCGCAAAACATCAACGTTCACCTGATTGGCCGCGCGACAAAAACCAAAATCATGCTGGACCAGGATTACATCGACGAGCGTCTGCCGGTAGCGGGAAAAGAGATGGTTTACCGCCAGGTCGAGAACAGCTTTACTCAGCCCAACGCCGCGATGAACGTACAAATGCTGGAGTGGGCGCTGAAGGCGACAGAAGGGTCTAAGGGCGATCTGCTTGAGCTGTACTGCGGAAACGGCAACTTTTCGCTGGCGCTGGCGCGTAACTTCGAGCGCGTGCTGGCCACCGAAATCGCCAAACCTTCGGTAGCTGCTGCCCAGTACAATATTGCCGCTAACCATATTGATAACGTGCAGATTATTCGTATGGCCGCAGAAGAGTTTACCCAGGCGATGAACGGCGTGCGCGAGTTTAACCGCCTGCAGGGCATTGATCTGAAGAGCTATCAGTGTGAGACGATTTTTGTCGATCCGCCGCGCAGTGGTCTGGACAGCGAAACCGAGAAGATGGTGCAGGCGTATCCGCACATCTTATACATCTCCTGTAATCCGGAGACGCTGTGCAAAAACCTGGAGACATTAAGCCAGACGCACCGGGTTGAACGTCTGGCACTGTTCGATCAGTTCCCGTATACGCACCACATGGAGTGCGGCGTACTGCTCACGGCAAAATGATATGAGCATTGTAGGCAGGTAAGCGAAGCGCCACCTGCCTACAATGACAAAACCCTCTACTCGGGTAACTGGCTCTTACGGCTGCGCATGCGCGAGCCAATCCAGAACACCAGCGCAACGGACAGCACCGCCGGCAGGAAGTTAGAGCCAATATCCGGATACTCCGCGCGCACCACGGTGCTAAACAGCAGCACGCCCAGAATAAAGCAGGCAGCGGCCAACCCCGGCAGCCCTACCGGCATGGTGCGGTTCTGATAGCGTTGATGCAGACAGTACACCGTCAGCACCAGCGCGATAATCGGGAAAATCGAAAAGGGTACGATCGCGCTGAAAATAGCCGCAAACGTGCCATTGATAGATAAGCCAGCGATCAATGCCAGCAGCAACGTCCCTTTATCCTGACCAGACTGTTTCATTACTCACCTTCACTCATCGGTTTGATGTGCCAGCTTCTCTTGTTCACGGCGGTACCAGTAGTAGGCGCCTTTCGAAATCATGCGCAGCTGCAATACCAGTCGCTCTTCGAGCTGCTTGCGTTGCTCAATGCTCACGTCCAGCGCTTCCGCACCCGCGCTGAAGACAATCGTGACCATCGCTTCGGCCTGTGCTTCCGTAAAGGCACGCGGCATATGGTTTTCGATTTCAAGATAGTCGGCAAGTTCCGCGATGAAATGCTGAATTTCACGCGCGACAGCGGCACGAAACGCCGCCGATGTCCCCGAACGCTCGCGCAGTAACAGCCGAAACGCATTGGGGTTATTGCCGATAAATTCCATAAAGGTCGACACAGAGGTACGGATCACGCTGCCCCCTTTGGCAATACGCTGACGCGCCTGGCGCATCAGCTGGCGCAGCATCAGCCCGCTCTCGTCGACCATCGTCAGGCCCAGCTCATCCACATCGCGGAAATGACGATAGAAGGACGTTGGCGCAATCCCGGCCTCGCGTGCAACTTCGCGCAGGCTCAAACTGGCAAAACTTCGCTCAGCGCTCAGCTGACTGAATGCCGCTTCCACCAGCGAACGCCGGGTTTTCTCTTTTTGTTGTGCTCTTACGCCCATCACGATAGTTGAATCCTTCCAAAGGCCTGCTGGCACTATACCAGAGAATAAAATTAATCTGTTTACCTGGCTTTGTGAATGATTGTTTACGCGCGGTTTGTGCTCCACTGCCCGAAAAAAGCACAACGATAATTGGGTTACCCTGGCAATGATGTTATGATTCTGTTGCTTTTATGTATAAGAACAGGTAAGCCTTGCCATGCCACATTCCTACGATTACGACGCAATAGTTATTGGTTCCGGCCCCGGCGGCGAAGGTGCTGCTATGGGTCTGGTAAAACAGGGAGCCAGAGTAGCGGTCATCGAGCGCTACCATAATGTTGGCGGCGGTTGCACCCACTGGGGCACCATCCCTTCAAAAGCCCTCCGCCACGCCGTTAGCCGCATTATTGAATTTAACCAGAACCCTCTTTACAGCGACCACTCCCGCCTTCTTCGTTCCTCCTTTGCCGACATCCTGAATCACGCGGATACCGTCATTAACCAGCAGACGCGCATGCGTCAGGGGTTTTATGAGCGTAACCACTGCGAGATCCTGCAGGGTAACGCGCATTTTGTGGATGAACACACGCTGGCGCTTGAGTGCCACGACGGTTCCGTTGAAACCATCACCGCGGAAAAATTCGTTATCGCCTGCGGTTCCCGTCCGTACCATCCGGCCGACGTGGACTTCTCGCACCCGCGCGTATACGACAGCGACTCCATTCTCAGCCTGCACCATGAGCCCCGCCACGTGATCATCTATGGCGCGGGAGTGATTGGCTGCGAATATGCGTCGATCTTCCGGGGAATGGAGGTGAAAGTTGATCTCATCAACACCCGCGACCGCCTGCTGGCGTTCCTCGATCAGGAGATGTCAGATTCCCTCTCCTACCACTTCTGGAACAGCGGCGTGGTTATTCGCCACAACGAAGAGTACGAGAAGATTGAAGGCTGTGACGACGGGGTGATCATGCACCTGAAGTCCG
>CAMKZP010000234.1 GCA_946477805.1 uncultured Enterobacter sp. | reverse complement strand
TCACTGCGCTGACTCATTCTGTAGGTCAGCGTCATTCCGCTGCTGCCTTCGGGGGCCCAGGTGACGGAGATGTCATACGTGGTGAGTCCTTTTTTCTGGCTGATGACTGTTCCGCGGACCGTCATGGTCGTGGGGGGCTGAACGCTCCCGTCACCCGGTAAATCAGATCTGCAGACCACCACACTGCCTGGCGGATAGGCCGCATCCAGACGCTGCATTTCTTCATAGGTGGCAGCACTGACCACGGAGGACGTGACGGCAGCCATCCAGCAGAGTGCCTGTATTCCGTTCTTGAATAATACTTTCATAATTATGGTTCCTGTCCCCGTATGAACCTTTTGGCGCTTTACAAACGGGAACTCCTGCCTACGACTATGTGTTTACCCTTCATACGGAAAGGATGTAGAGGCCCTTAAACGTGTGGTCTATCTGACAGGATTGCCAGGGAGTAGCACCGGGGTGTGACTGTGGTTTTTTGTAGTCACCAACCAGTTGCCATGACTCCGAGCCACCAATACGTTCAGCAACAATACTGCCGTTACGTTTCAGGATTTTTGGCGACTTCCAGTTATGTCTGGCGATAATCACTTCATCTGGCGTTACATCTGTTATTCCTGAATACAGCCAGAGCTCCTGATGGCCATACACTCCCTCAAGCTCCCTGATTACATCGTAAAATGTTCTGAATGTTGTGTTAGCCATTTCCTTTACCTCACCAATTAGACAAAAAATAGTCACTCAGGGTAATGATGACGCGCAGCACAATCGAATGCACCCAACCATGAAACTTTCGCACAGATGATTTTCACCTGTTTCCATCATTCTCAAGGTGATAATAAGCATCAATATAATCACGATATTAAATTACCGGAAGCCCGTCTCATGGTGATCCGAGTTTTTGCATATTTACAACTTTCCGGAAGTGTACCACGGTGAGTAAATAAGCAAAGCGCTCAATTACGGTGGTGAGCGGGCGGTCGCGTGGCAGGGGGAAAGCTCTACATATAGATGTAAATGCAGCTGACTGCGTGGCACATGTTGTGTTTCTGCGCGGCTGGGCACCGGGGCCTTTTCATAAGATCCGGAACTCAGGGTTTTCGGATCTGCGCGGAAATGAGAAGGGACGGTCGTTGCTGTAGCATTACAGTCATCACATTCAGTAATCTAAGAAACATCACAATTGCAGGATATTAATAAACTTATAAATAGCTGATAATAAAATGCTAGGTTAGCATTAAGAACAAAACAAACATGAAAGGATTGATGATGCTCAGCCAGCTTAACCTGCGTTTTCACAAAAAGCTGATCGAGGCGCTGAAAATGCGCGCCGGTCGGGAAAATACCTCGGTCAACGCCCTGGCCGAACGCTTCCTTGATAACGGACTGAAAACGGCCGCCGCCGGCGACGGATATTTTCAGCTGGTCGCCGATCCGGAGGCCACTGTCCGGCAGCTGTACCGGCATATCATTCTCGGCCAGACCTTCGGCTCCGCCCCGGTTACCCGGGAAGAACTGCGCTTCATGCTGAACCATGCCAGGGATGCCTTCCTGCACGGAAAGGACAGGCTGGCCACGCTTCCGGCCCTGGACACGCTGCTCGACATCACCCGCGACCTGCTGGCCTGGCAGGTTGAGAACGGCCGGCCGGTGGACGGCCCCTATCTGAAAGGGATCTTCCGCCTGGCCGGTGAAAACTGGACGGAGGAATTTGACCGGTTCCGGGCGGAGCTGCGCCCGGTCGTGGACCAGATGTATGCCGAATACCTCCTGCGCCCGCTGGAGAGCGGCTGCTTTGAACTGGCCGACGTGCCCGACAGCCAGCTGGCGGAGATATTCACCCTGCCTCGGCTGAAGGACATCTTTCCGCTGGTTCTGCGCGGGCTGGAGTGGAGCACGGAGCAGGCCCGGGCGCTGGCGCAGGAGCTGCGCCCGGCGCTCCCGGCCGTGACGCAGAGCATTGAGGCCGGCACGCTGCGCCTCGATATCCGCACTGAAGGTCAGAACCCCGGCGAGCGCCCGGGCTCCTGGTACAACACCCCGCGTCTGCATCTGCTCATTACCGGGCAGGAGTTCGTGGTGCCGTACGACTGGGAAGTCTTCTCCGAACTGCTGGGCCTGTTCACGCTGTATGCCCGGCATCCTGAAGCCCTGGCGCACGGCCATCAGGGCGGGCGCGTCATGTTCTCACCGCCCGGACACGTAACAAAAGAGGGATTTTTCGGGATCGACGGCCTGCGGATTTTTATGCCGGCGGAGAGCTTTGAGACGCTGGTCCGGGAGCTCAGCACACGATGCACGGAAGGCATGGTGGCGGAGGCCCTGACCGGGCTGCGCTGCCTGTACGGAGATCTGTGAAATGGTGCGTTTTACCTTACTGGAAAATGCTCTGGATTCAGTGGAAACAGGACTGGACTATTTCAACAAGGCGCGGGAAACTCAAGCCCGGCGGGATTATAAACAGTGCCTTCTCAATCTCTTTCAGGCGGCAGAGCTATTGCTGAAGGCTGTTGTTTCGCGCCAGGGAGCCGATAAGATTTTTACGCAGAAGTCCCTGAGGAAGCATTGCAAAGATCCAGTCTTTCCCACAGAAACCGAACTGCACCGCTGCCAGTCCGTGAAGGTTAGCGACCTGTGCGATCTTGTAAAAAAGCATCATCGAGGTGATTTTTCGGATTTAGGGCTTCAGATGATGATCACTGTGGCGCAGTTGCGGAATAACCTTCAGCATTTTGCTCTGGAAATCAGTCCGGAAAGCCTGGCGATGCAACTTGCTGAATTGTACAGATTGATCTTTCGCCCAGCCTTCATCCTGCTACAGGCCGATGAAGAGCATAATTCCTGGAACTCAGCCTCGCGCAGACAATTCATTGAGCTGGAATCCCGGTTTATGGAGATAACCACACCCGAAGAATATGTGCTGGCGCTATGCCCAGTCTGCAAGAGCTGGTCGCATTTTATTGTCTATGGCGGTGAGAGTTACCCCGTAAGCTCTCACTGTATCTGCTGTAATTTCAGCCTGACCGACCTGAAAGTGTGGGATTTTCAGAAGTGCCCGGAGTGTAGTTGGTCTTCAGTGATCTACGTACCTGAACACAGGGCAGGAGTATGTCTTTGCCATACCTGTTATTACAGCAAGGAGGGTGGATTTGTTCCAATGGAGCCGTGCGAATGCGGTGGGTTCCGGATGGAAGATCATTGCAGTAACTGCGATCCAGAGGAAGAGTAAACCGTTCGGCAGATAAGTGAGTCAGCAGGGCAGCAAAATTACTGCCCTGAATACTCTCATTCCAGTTCGGCAGCCTTATCAATAATTTCCTGACGGACCGCTGAAATATAATCATCCCATGCGGGAGAGTATTTGCTGATATAGCTCAGGACGGTATGTTCTATATTGGATTTTCTGGCAAAAAGATTCAGTATTTCATAGTATTCATGCCAGTCTGCCAGACCGTTGATTGACATAGAAAAGCCTCTAAGCTTTATATATTCGGCAGACTCTTCTGCCGAAATAGTGGCAGGATCTATCGCTTCAAACCAGAGTTTATGATTATATTCCGGGGCACCTTTTTGGGGGAAATTAGACAAACTAAATTCAAAAATCCGGTTCATAACCGCACGACGTTGTTCTCTTTTATCTGTCCCAGTCAGGCACTTGTTTACTATTTTAAGCCTCTCCGGGACAGTTCGGTGGACGTCGCCGTCAAGAACACACATAACCTTTTTAATATCCTTGCCGGCAAGCATCAACCCTGCCAGAACGACTGCCGAGTTTTCTGCCGCACCGAACAACTCAACATTCACCTTATCGGTCAGAGCCTCTCGCTCCAGAAGTACATTGATAGCCGTACGCGCCAGCTCATCTTCAACGAAAACACTGACCATTTCTGGCTGAACATCAGTCAACTGGCGTAGCGCATCAGCTGATACACCTGGGAATGCGCGGATCCCTGTACCCATGTTAAATATACTGACGATATTGATTGCTCGCTTGAACTGAACGATAGATTCTCTATGGGTTGAAAAAACAATTTCCAGCAGAGATTCATCTGCTATTTCGATCAGCTCAGTAACCAGCTTTTTGAATGCTTTCTCATGGAGGAGGACATCAAGTTCGTCAATAAGGAGCAATCCATTTGGTACAATGGAAGGATCATGTGCGGCTTTAAGCACTTCAAACACACGCTTCTCTCCCGCACCCATAGTATGCTCGGTATAGGAGATACCATTTTTGGTAAATTTATAGAAAGTATAGCCTTTCTGTGTAGTACAAGTCATCAAATCAGAGTAATTAGCTTCCAGGACGCGACACATAGAATCCAGAATCTTTTGCTTAAGATGTGGAGGATTAAAAACATGGCTGGAATACTTTGCATGACGGGATGCAGCAAGATCATCTGATAGCGTTCCCAGTGTCTGCAGCCCTAAATAGATGGATTCCTTGACGGGCCGTCGTGCATACTTCGGTTGCCAGCGACTGACTTTATAATATAGCTGAGTGAAAGTATCATCCGGAGCTGGCGCAGGAACAAACATTATTCTGTTACCCTGATTGCTCAAAGTTCCCGCATAAAAATGGGCAGTTAAACCACTGTCCCGCCAGTTGTTATCATCGTGGGGAGTAAAAAAATCAGAGAAGCGGTTGTTTTCTTTGGAAGTGGCATCACGGGGTTTGTAGCAGCAGGCAAGGGCATGAATGATTGTCGATTTCCCGGAACCATTCATCCCCATAATAGCAGTAACTTTCTTATCAGCAGGAAATGTGATGGTACAGTTTGAGATCCCCTTGAGGCTCTGAATCTGTATTTCCTTCAAGCGCAATTGTGCTGGAATGTTTTGCCTGGCAGCCATTCTTACTGGTTCCTTTGTATGTTAACAGTCAGATTAATCTGAAGCAGATTACCTTAATTCAGGAAAAATGTCTGGCATCCAAACCAGATGCTTTGACTAGCAGGCAGTACCTGTTCCGACTTTGGAGGTTTTCGGATCTCAGCAGAAAAAAGAGAAGAGAAGACATAGGTTGAACATATCCATATGCCTGGCATCTGCATAGGTACAACATACGCATATCCTGCACATCTGCATATGTGATACCTATACATGTGCCGAACATCTGCATATACTAAACATATGCACACACCCGGTGCCTGAACATCATTCCGGATATGCCCCACATATCCCTCGACTCGGGAGAGAAATACATGAGAACCGTATCCATTTTTAAAAATGGCAACAACCGCGCCATCCGTCTGCCCCGCGATCTGGATTTTGAGGGGGTGAGCGAGCTCGAGATCGTCCGGGAAGGGGACAGCATCATCCTGCGCCCCGTCCGCCCGACATGGTGCTCGTTCGCACAGCTGGAAAAAGCCGATCCGGACTTTATGGCGGAGCGTGAGGACGTTGTCACCGACGAAGGACGATTTGACCTGTGAACAAAACCTATATGCTCGACACCTGTATCTGCTCTTTCATCATGCGCGAGCAGCCCGCAGCGGTCCTGAAGCGCCTGGAGCAGGCGGTACTATGTAACCACCGGATCGTGATCTCGGCCATCACCTATTCCGAGATGCGCTTCGGCGCCACCGGCCCGAAGGCCTCGCCGCGCCACATTGATCTGGTTGACGCGTTCTGCGCCCGCCTCGATGCCATCCTGCCCTGGGACAGCGCCGCGGTGGACGCCACCACGGAGATTAAGGTCGCGCTGCGGCTCACCGGAACCCCGATAGGCCCGAACGACACGGCGATCGCCGGGCACGCCATTGCGGCCGGCGCCGTGCTGGTGACGAATAATGTGCGGGAGTTTGAGCGGGTGCCGGGACTGATGCTGGAAGACTGGCTGAAGTAACGACGTCAGGCCGCCATCATGCGACCTGACAGGTATGAATGCTTTTTGACGTACGATAATTGTCTAAAACCAGACTGACTTCCGATATGACATTATTTGAAGTCGACCATCATTTGCTGTGGAATGGATAGTCCCTGGGTGGTTTGCACACAACGGAAAAGATAGTCAGTGAAGCGTGGTGGCTTAGGCATACCGATACTCAACAACTTATCGTTGCTGAAACACACGTTAATCATGGCAAAACCGCCATAAAGACGTATTGCTTTAAGCATCAGGCGCTCATTGCAGGGACCGAAGATATCTTTCAGCTTAAAGCGCATGCCAACTAACATTTCATAATTTGCCTGAACTGAATCGCCACGGGTTTAACAGACACCTCGGAGTCATTTAAGATGACTTAAA
>CAMKZP010000233.1 GCA_946477805.1 uncultured Enterobacter sp. | reverse complement strand
TGTTTGCGGTGTCGGCTGCGACGACGCTGGCCGTTGAGGTCGCAGAGCGCTGCAACCTGACGCTGGTGGGGTTCTGCAAGCCGGGAAGGGCGACCGTTTATAGCCATCCGCAGCGATTAATCATTAATCAATAATTTTGAAAAAGAATAGCAAATCCTTCCGCTTTTAGTTGTGGGAGATGAGGGCTACTATTTATCTCATCAAGGCACGGCGCCTTACCTAAACAACTTAACGAAAGGGTTTATCTCATGAAAAGCATCAAAACTTTTGTCGCTGTAATCGCTCTGGCTACGTCTTTCGGTTCTTTCGCTGCACAGACTGTGACCGCAACCGCCTCTACTCTTGACGGCGCAGAAGCTAAAATCGCGGCACAGGCTCAGGACGCGGGCGCATCATCTTATAAAATTACTCAGGCGTTCTCCGGTAACCGCGTGCACATGACCGCCGAACTGAATAAATAAGCATTTAGCCGCTGTCCCTTGCTCTTCGGAGCGGGGACAGGTTTCCTTCCTCATGCAGTAGCGCCATAAACGCCTCATAGCCGTCCACTCCCTCAATCCGTTGCGGTGAATGGCTGTTTAATATCCCTGCCAGAAAGCTAAAAATTCTAAACTCCTGCCGGTTTCCCGAGCTGGCGCAGGCGAGCAACACATGCCTGACGTTTTCACCATTTACGATAAGCCCCTGTTCAAGCGTAACGAAATATCCCCGAAAGGGCCGTCGATGCTCGCTCCAGCAGTGCGGGATCGCGATGCGATTAACCACCAGATTGTCACCTTCCCGCTCGCGCTGGCAAATGCGCAGGGCTTCATCTTCAGTCATCCTGTTTTTTTGGACAAGCTGCGTGGTAATGGCGGCGATTACGCTATCCCAGCCCTCATTGACGCTGTTCGGATAGTGCAGGTAGCCCTCGGGAGGGAAAAACTGCCCGGGCTGCTGGCGTATAAATGCCGACGCCAGGAAATCTTTGATCCGGTCGATCCCCGCGGCGGTAATAATATTGCGAATAACCAGCACGTTTCGCAGGCCCTCATCCAGCAAATAGTGGCTGTTATTCACAATCAGCGCAGGCTGGCACTCTTCCATCATCGCGGCAAGCTCGGCTGGCGTGCGCGCAACCACGGCCCGGCAGTTCATCACCTCGCGTTCTATGGCCATTTTATTGATGGTCGCTATAGCATTTTGGTCCGCAAGCAGATAAACGGGCGTCCCTTCGCCGTGGTGACGCTCCAGCGCACAGGCAAAATAGAGGCCGGGCAGATCGCTGTCGATAAGCGGGATGTCGAGCTCCGCGCGCAGCTGGTTGATAAATTTTACGCTCATATCGAATGCGGCGGGCCACGCGGCCTTGAGATTATTCATGGAGCCGGGGCGGCTTTCCGGCAGCCAGTTCGTCATGGCAATGCACCGCTTCAGGTGCGCCGTCAGCTCTTCCTGCAGCTGTGAATCGATAACCTGCGGTTGAACTACGGCGGTGAGGTTTTCCAGCTGTTCTGCAACGTAGCCTGACGTGACGCTATTTGCCTGCTGCTGTAAGCCATTGAACAGGCTGGTGAGTACGCCCGCTACCGCCGGGCTTAGCCCGATCCCCGTTTGCTCGCAGCAATCGCAAAGCGCGTCCGATCTTGCGTCATGCGCAGGCGCGCGCAACTGGTGGCGCAGGGCGTACGCGGCAAGAAAAACGCTCACCTGATAATCAGCCTGAATATCCGGCCACGCCGTGAGGGTCTGACAATGCGCGTGCAGCAGGGATAGCGATTCAGAGGTAATGCCCGCCAGCGGCAGCACCTGCGGATCTTTTTTAAACAGGTTTGCCAGCAATATAACGCGCTTCTCCTGGCAGACATCAATGTAATACCCGGCGCCGGGGCGGCTGGCGAGCGAAAATGCGTGCGCATAGCGCTGCCGCAGGCGCGGCAGACGCTCGGCAATCCAGGCATCGGGAAGGTTTAGCGCATCCGCGAGCTGCGCGCGGGACATCACGGGGTGGATCAGCAGCAGCGCCAGCAGCCGGTCATCATTATCATGACGCTGTAAAAGCTGGAAATAGCGTTTTCTGTCAACGATATCCAGCTGGTAAAGGGCGCTGCCCGTCGCTCCGATCCGCGCCGTGCCGCTGAGGGTAAAATTGATGTAGTCGATATCACGCAGAATGGTGCGGGCAGAGACGCTGGTTTGCTGGGCCAGGCCGCTGAGGGACGCAGGCTGCGACTCCAGCGCATCGAGTAAAGCAAACTGGCGTTCACTGAGCATGGCGCGTCCTTAGCGAAAATCCGTTAGCGCGGCAACCTGTTGCGCATCAAGCGACATGAGCAAATCGCGTACCATGCTCAGCGCCGCGTCATAATCCTTTTCAGAGATCATACCGCTGTTGGCGTGCAAATACCGTGTCGGCAGACAAAGCGCCACGACGGGCCGCCCGCCGCCCATCACGTTATACCGCCCGCCGTCGGTGGCACCGGTTTTCATGGTGCTAAACTGCAGCGGTGCGCCTTGCTTTGCTGCGCTTTGCCTCAGCAGTGCGACCAGCTTCTGATTAGGAAAGTAACGCTTGTCGAACAGCATCACGCCGGGGCCGCCACCCACTTTTAGCGGATATTTAACGGCGTCGATGCCCGGCACGTCGCCTGCGACGGCGGTATCCAGCACGATGACCACGTCAGGCTTAACGCGCTCGGCGGAGGTTTGCGCCCCGCGTAACCCCACCTCTTCCTCGACGCTGCCCACGCCGTACAGGCTGATATTCGGGTTGTTGACCGTGAGCAGCAGCTCGGCCATTAACGCGCAGCCCACGCGGTTATCCAGCGCCTTGGCGACGATTTTGTCCTCGCCCCAGCGGGCAAAGTTCGCTTCCGGGCAGACAAAATCGCCCATCGCAATACCGTATTTTCCCACCTCTTCGCGGCTGTTTGCTCCGATGTCGATAAACATCTCGTCAAAACACATCGGCTGCTGCTTTTGCTTTTCGCTCAGCGCATGGGGCGCAACTGAGCCAATTACGCCCGGGATTTTGGTGCCGCTGCGGGTGCGGATCGTCACGCGATGGTTGAGCATCGACTGGCTCCACCAGCCGCCGATGGTATCGAAACGGATAAACCCGGCCTCGGTGATATGGGTAACCATAAAGCCCACTTCGTCCATATGGCCGACAATCGCCACCTTTGGCCCGCGCGATCCTTTGCGCACGATAATGCTGCCCAGCCCGTCAAAGGCGATCTCATCCGCACGATCTTCAAGGGCGTCGATAAGAATATCCCGCACCTCCTGCTCGTCGCCGCTGACCGCGCTGGCATCGCAGAGCGATTTCAGTAAATCAATGTTCATTTGCCCTCTCCATACGGGCAGCTTTGCGCTTCAGCCACCTGCTTTTCAGAACGATAATCAACGTAATGTTCAGCGCCAGACCAATGCCCAGCACCAGATAAAACGCGCCCGCCGGGGACATCAGGCCAATCAGCGGATCGAACACCCCAAGCCCCGGTGCCAGGCGCTGTATGCCGAAGGACACGGTCAGCATGCCGGCGATACCGCCGCTTAACGTATTTGCGGCAATCATGGGCAGCGGGGCGGCCAGCGCGTAGGGAATGGCCGGTTCGGTCGCGACGGTGGCGCCCACCACAATGGCGCTGCTGGCGGCGGCTTTCTCCTGCCCGGTAAAAAGCCGTGGCGCAATATAGGTCGCGATACCTGCGGCGACGGGCGGCATCAGCGCCACCACGCCGACGATGGCGTACCAGTCGTAGATATGTTTTTCCAGCAGCGAAAAGCAGAAGAACCACGCGGTCTTGTTGACAGGCCCGCCCATATCAAAGGCCAGCATCGCGCCTACCAGAAACGCCGCGCCGAGCTTCATCGACGGCGGAATGGTGTTGAGGAAATGCAGCAGGCCGCCCATCAGATCGGACATCAGCGGCCCCACGACGTAGTAGGTCAGGACGCCAAAGACCAGCAGAGTCACAAACGGGATCAGCATTGAACCGAGCAAAGGCTGCAGCGCTTTTCCGAGTTTGAGTTTGCGAAACCATAACACGAAGTAGCCCGTCGCCAGCCCGAGCACCACCGCCCCGAGAAAGCCCGCGCCGGACTGCGTGCCCAGCAGGCCTTTATCGTTCGCCAGATAGCACACCAGAAAGGCCGGGGCGAACGCGGGTTTATCGGCAATCGACAGCGCAATGTAGGCACCCATAATCGGGATCATAAAGGTAAAGCCAAGATAGCCGATGGACTCCACTACCCAGGCAAATGACGGAGCCCCTTTTGCCATATCGGTATAGGGCAGGCCGAGCTGCACCAGCATATTGGCGAGCGCGACCAGAATACCTCCGCCGATCACAAACGGCAGCGCGGCGGAAACCCCGGCCATCAGGTGGCTCATCACGCTGCCCTGCTGTACATCCTGTTTGCCGAGCTTCACCTCGCTTTCGGCGGTGAAAAGCTGCGATTGCGTCGGCAAATTATCAAATATGGCATCAATATTTTTCAACGCCTGGGATATGGGGATCTGGTAAACCTGCTTACCGGCAAAGCGCGCGCGGTCGTCGGCGCTCAGCCCGCGTCCGGTCGCCAGAATGACGTAATCCGCCGTGCGGATGGCCTCGTCGCTCAGGTGGTTTTCCACGCCGCTGGAGCCCTGCGTCTCAACCTGAAGGGTATGGCCCAGCGCCCGGGCCTTTCGCTCCAGCGCTTCGGCCACCATATAGGTGTGCGCGATACCCGCCGGACAGTTGGTAATAGCGACTAACCGTAAAGGTGCTTTCATCGTTTGCTCCTTATTCGCTCAGCGTCTGGTTGAGCAGCGTGAGGATCTGCTGCCGATCGCCCTGCTGGAGCTGCGAGATAAATTCATCATGAATAATCTTGCGGCACAGGGTGCCAATCAGCTTTACCTGGTCGTCTTTGCCCTGCTGCGGCACGCCCAGGCAGATCCAGCACGTCACCACTTCTTCATCGCTGGCTTTCCAGTCCACGCCCGCTGTCTGGCGGGCAAATATGACAAAGGGCTGTTTGACCGCGGGGCTTTTGCCGTGCGGCACGGCGACGCCGCCGCCGAAGCCGGTAGAGTGCAGCTTTTCGCGCAGCAGCAGAGTCTGTAAAAATGCGGCGCGGTCGGTCACAAAGCCGTTTTGCCAGGCCATGTCCGCCAGCTGTTTCAGGATGGAGTAGGGGCTGTTGCCCTGAATGTTGAGATTGATGCAGCCAGACGTCAGAAGCGCCATCGTTTCACTCCATTGAGAATTGCGATACCTGATTCTACGGGTGAGGCGACAGGAGGCTGAGCGTGAAAATGTCAGCCTGAGATGACAAGACAGCGGTGAGCGAAAGGTGATTATTGTGGGCGAGGCCACATTCCGAGCGGGAGTGATTTTCCTGACGAATATTTCATCGTCAGGAACGGTTAGTTATCAATGTATCCCCGCCAGGCGCAGCAGCGCCGTCACCACTGCCGCCGCGACGATCACCACAATGAGCGGCATCTTCCGCCAGGCCAGAAACACCGCAAACGCCACGCCCAGCACGCGCGCCATACCGGCGAAATGTTCTCCTTCATAAAACGTGGTCGCCAGCGCCACCGAAAACAGCAGCACCGTTGCCGCGTCGGAAAGGAGAGCCTGTGAACGCTCGGACAGCGCCAGCCGGTTACCCAGTTTTGCTCCGCCAAGCCGCATCAGATAGGTCCCCAGAGAGAGCACGGCGATGCCGAGAATAAAGACCGTCATGTTTTCCATCATTTTTTCCTCGCGGCAAGGCCGAGTAATGAGAGCAGAACCGGCAGGCCCACCGGCGCAAAGGGCACGGCGGCGAGCGACAGCACTGCACCGCTGCAGGCGCGGATCAGGGTGGTGCGGTTTTTAAACGCTGGCACCACCAGCGCCAGCAGGATCGCCGGAAACACCGCGTCCAGCCCGATAGTTTCCGGCGCCGGAAGCAGTTTGCCGACCATCGCGCCCAGCAGCGCGCCCAGCGGCCAGATAATCGCCACCCCTAAACCGCACAGCCAGTAGGCCGCTTTACGCTGCTCGGCGGTTTTTTGCGACAGGCCGAACACCACGCTTTCGTCGTTCATGATGTGGCAGCCCAAAAAGCTCAGGCCGCGCCTGCCGACCAGCTCGCGGACCGTTACGCCAAACGGCACGTGGCGCGCATTGACCAGCAAACCGGCCGCCGCTGCCGCCAGCGGGTTCCCGCCGCTCGCCACAATACCGATAAACATAAATTCCGACGCCCCCGCCAGTACGGTAATGGAC
>CAMKZP010000232.1 GCA_946477805.1 uncultured Enterobacter sp. | reverse complement strand
CGTTAGCAGAAATTCCCTTTCAGGTGATTAATCATCGGGCCGGTAACTCTTCGAATAAAAACGCTTTCTAAATGGGCCACTAAAAGCTTAGCGTTAATACCTCTCTTTTCTTAATTTATCTGAAAAAAAATATGCTTCTTCGCGTTCTGCTGGCGCGCATTGCTGTGCTTAAAACAGAACGGTGATGTTCAGCCAAACTGCGCCGTGATGTAAGGCTCCTTCACAAACTCCGCCAGCAGCCAGACCATATCATGCAGCAGGCCAGTGAGCTCTTTCGCCACGCTTGCTGGCAGCGTTCCGCCCATTACCGCCAGCGTTAACGCCACGGCATAGTCCACCTGCAGCGTCGTCTCCTGCCAGCAGTCCGGCACGCAAGAAGCACTTTTTTCCCCCGCAATCAGCTGTTCAACCAGATAGGTCGGAAGTTCAGCATCGCAGCATTCCCGCAGCCGCTTCAGCGTCGCCAGCAGGCGTTCGCAGAGCGTGGTAAAGGTTACGGCGTCGTCAGTTTCCACCAGCACGCTCACGTAAGCGGTGCAGGCGTCGGCCAGTTCGAAGAGATCCGCAGAACCGGCAAGGGGCAGGTTGATGAGATGGTGAACCGCGCTTTCTTCAGCGAGTACGTATGTAAATCTAGGGACAGTAGCCATTTAGCATCCTCTTTTGGCGAAAAAATGTCGTGTCATGCTAACGGGTTCCTACGCCCGGCTGCGGATGTACCGCAACGCAGGCACTGTACGACCGCGAAGAAGGGATGAAAAGGGATAACCCTGAATTACATAAGGTTGCTTGCAGGTTTGCGAGGCGGCTTCCAGAACACACGCACCGTCGTTACGCCTCGCTCATCATTGCCAGAAAACGTTTCACCGTTCGCGAGCGTTCAAACCGCCGCCAACAGATGGCGATATCGGTATAAAGCTCCGGCGCGCTCAGCGCATGACAGGTGACATTTGGCTGTGAAATGGCCGCCATCGACTGCGGCACCAGGGCGAACCCGCCGCCCGCGGAAACCATGCTCAGGGAAGAGGAGAGCTGCGAGGACTGCAGGGCGTGACGGACGTCAATTCCGGCCCGCTCGCAGCAGCCGTACACGCGGTCGTACAGCCCCGGCGCGACCTCCTGCGGGAACAGCACCACCGGCGTATCCTGAAGCTGCTCCAGCGCCAGCGAGCCCGATTCCGCCAGCGGATGGTCGCGGTGCAGCGCCACCACCATCGGCTCACGGTCAAGAATTTTCAGTTCAAACGCCTTGCTGCTCTCGCACGGCAGGCGCACGAAGGCGATATCCAGTTCACCCTCCGCCAACATCGTCATCAGCGACGACATGTTGGCCTCCACCTGATGAACCCGTACCGCCATGTTCTGCACCTGATACTGGCGGATCAGGGTGAAGATTTTTGGGTGAAAGGCGTCGGAGCTGGTGATACCAATCGACAGGCTGCCGTTCAGCCCGCGCGCAATGCCACGGGCTTTCTCCAGCGCGGCGTCGCTCATCGCCAGAATTTTACAGGCGTCCTCATAGAAGGCCTCTCCCGCCTCGGTCAGCTCCACGCCCCGGGTCAGGCGTCTGAACAGCGGCGTGCCTACCTCTTCCTCAAGCCGTTTGATCTGCTGGCTCAGGGGAGGCTGTGAAATACCCAGCGCTTTGGCCGCCTTCGTGAAGTGTCGCTCGCGCGCAACGGCGACAAAATAGCGTAGATAACGAAGTTCCATATCAAAAACGTCTCAAACCAGCATGGTTTCTATATTGGAACTCTCAGCTGAATCGGGTCAACATTTATTTAACCTTTATAAATAAAGTTGAAGAGGACCAGCCTGATGATGCATTCATCTGCCTGCGACTGTGAGGCCAGCCTGTGCGAGACCCTGCGCGGATTCTCGGCTCAGCATCCTGACAGCGTGATCTATCAGACATCGCTAATGAGCGCCCTGCTAAGCGGCGTGTACGAAGGAAACACCACGATTGCCGACCTCCTGGCGCACGGTGATTTTGGCCTCGGCACCTTTAACGAGCTGGACGGCGAGATGATCGCCTTCAGCAGCCAGGTCTATCAGCTGCGCGCCGACGGCAGCGCGCGCAAAGCCCAGCCGGACCAGAAAACGCCGTTCGCGGTGATGACCTGGTTCCAGCCGCAGTACCGCAAAACCTTCGACGGGCCGGTCAGCCGCCAGCAGATCCACGACGTCATCGACCAGCAGATCCCGTCCGACAACCTGTTCTGCGCGCTGCGTATCGACGGCAATTTCCGCCATGCCCACACCCGCACCGTGCCGCGCCAGACGCCGCCGTACCGGGCGATGACCGACGTGCTGGACGACCAGCCGGTGTTCCGCTTCAACCAGCGCAAGGGCGTGCTGGTCGGGTTCCGCACCCCGCAGCATATGCAGGGCATTAACGTCGCGGGCTATCACGAGCACTTTATCACCGACGATCGTCAGGGCGGTGGGCACCTGCTCGACTACCAGCTGGAGAACGGCGTGCTGACCTTCGGGGAAATCCACAAGCTGATGATTGACCTGCCCGCCGACAGCGCGTTTTTGCAGGCCAACCTTCACCCCAGCAACCTTGATGCGGCCATCCGCGCCGTCGAAAATTAACAGGAGAACACCGTGAACAGTGAGAAACAGTCACGTCAGTGGGCGCACGGCGCCGATATGGTCGTTGCCCAGCTGGAAGCGCAGGGGGTGAAGCAGGTGTTCGGTATTCCTGGCGCGAAAATCGACAAGGTTTTTGACTCCCTGCTGGACTCCTCCATCGACATCATTCCCGTACGCCACGAGGCCAACGCCGCGTTTATGGCGGCGGCGGTGGGGCGGTTGACCGGAAAAGCCGGTGTGGCGATGGTCACCTCTGGCCCGGGCTGTTCGAACCTGATCACCGGCATCGCCACCGCTAACAGCGAGGGCGACCCGGTCGTTGCGCTGGGCGGCGCGGTGAAGCGCGCGGACAAAGCGAAGCTGGTGCACCAGAGCATGGACACGGTGGCGATGTTCAGCCCGGTAACAAAATACGCCGTTGAGGTTAATTCCCCGGAGGCGATTGCCGAAGTGGTGTCGAACGCGTTTCGCGCCGCCGAGCAGGGCAGGCCGGGAAGTTCGTTCGTCAGCCTGCCGCAGGATATTGTCGACCAGCCCACCTCAGGCGCAATCCTGCCCGCCAGCGGTCCGGCGCTGATGGGGCCCGCGCCGGAGTCGGCCATTAACGACGTGGCGAAGCTTATCGAAAGCGCCAAAAACCCGATTATTTTACTCGGCCTTATGGCGAGCCAGCCCGCCAACAGCGCCGCGCTGCGCAGGCTGCTGGAGAAAAGCCGCATTCCTGTTACCAGCACCTATCAGGCTGCCGGGGCGGTGAACCAGGAGCACTTCACCCGCTTTGCCGGGCGCGTCGGCCTGTTTAACAACCAGGCGGGCGACCGGCTGCTGCACCTGGCGGATCTGATTATCTGCATCGGCTACAGCCCGGTGGAATACGAGCCGTCCATGTGGAACAGCGGCGACGCGACGCTGGTGCATATCGACGTGCTCCCAGCCTACGAGGAGCGCAGGTATGTTCCCGATCTCGAACTGGTGGGGGACATCGCCGAAACGCTGAATCTGCTCGCTAATCGCATCGACCACACGCTGGAGCTGAGCCCGCGGGCGTCAGAAATTCTCGTCGATCGCCAGCACCAGCGGGATCTGCTTGACCGCCGCGGGGCATCGCTTAACCAGTTTGCCCTGCATCCGCTGCGCATCGTGCGCGCCATGCAGGACATCGTGAACAGCGACGTGACGCTCACCGTCGACATGGGCAGCTTCCACATCTGGATCGCCCGCTACCTCTACAGTTTCCGCGCGCGTCAGGTGATGATCTCCAACGGCCAGCAGACCATGGGCGTGGCGCTGCCGTGGGCGATTGGCGCCTGGCTGGTCAACCCGGGCCGCAAGGTGGTTTCGGTCTCCGGCGACGGCGGCTTTCTGCAGTCGAGCATGGAGCTGGAAACCGCCGTGCGCCTCAACGCCAACGTGCTGCACATCATCTGGGTGGATAACGCCTACAACATGGTGGCGATTCAGGAAGAGAAAAAATACCAGCGGCTTTCCGGCGTGGAATTTGGTCCGGTCGATTTTAAAGCCTATGCCGACGCGTTCGGCGCGAAGGGCTTTGCCGTCGAAAGCGCCGATGCGCTTGAGCCGACGCTGCGCGCGGCAATGGACGTCGACGGCCCGGCCGTGGTGGCCATTCCCGTCGATTACAGCGACAACCCGCTGCTGATGGGCCAGCTCCATCTCAGCCAGATTTTGTGAATCAACGTAAGGACAGAGAAATGCAAAAAGTGGCTCTCGTTACCGGCTCAGGCCAGGGGATTGGCAAAGCGATCGCGCTTCGCCTGGTGAAGGACGGCTTTGCCGTTGCCATCGCAGATTACAACGAACAGACGGCGAAAACGGTCGCCGATGAAATCACCCGCAGCGGCGGGAAAGCCGTCGCCGTGAAGGTGGACGTCTCTGACCGCGACCAGGTGTTCGCGGCGGTGGAGAAAGCCCGCGCCGCGCTGGGCGGCTTTGACGTTATCGTCAACAACGCCGGGGTTGCGCCGTCCACGCCGATCGAATCCATCACCCCGGAGATTGTCGACAAGGTCTACAACATCAACGTGAAGGGGGTGATTTGGGGCATTCAGGCCGCGATTGACGCGTTCCGCAAAGAGGGGCACGGCGGTAAAATCATCAACGCCTGCTCCCAGGCGGGCCATACCGGCAACCCGGAGCTGGCCGTGTACAGCTCCAGCAAGTTTGCGGTGCGCGGCTTAACCCAGACCGCCGCGCGGGATCTCGCGCCGCTGGGGATCACCGTAAACGCCTACTGCCCCGGCATCGTCAAAACGCCGATGTGGGCGGAGATAGACCGTCAGGTCTCCGAGGCGGCGGGTAAACCGCTCGGCTACGGGACCGAAACCTTTGCCAAACGCATTACGCTTGGCCGTTTGTCCGAGCCGGAAGACGTAGCCGCCTGCGTGTCCTACCTCGCGGGGCCAGATTCCGACTACATGACCGGCCAGTCCCTGCTGATTGACGGCGGGATGGTGTTTAACTAAAAAATAACGATAGGCTCTGACATGAACTTTCCCCTGCCATGCGGCAGGGGCTTTTTTTTGTCTCTCCGGCCATTGTGCATTACACTGCGCGCTGCAAAACTTGAGTCCCAGAGATCTCACAGGCGGTAACAGCGATGAACGGTACAATCACAACGTGGTTTAAAGATAAAGGCTTTGGATTTATCAAAGATGAAAACGGCGATAACCGCTATTTTCATGTGATTAAGGTCGCCAACCCCGATCTGATTAAGAAAGATGCCGCGGTGACCTTCGAGCCCACCACCAACAATAAAGGCCTTTCCGCGTATGCGGTGAAGGTGATCCCGGAAAGCAAGCATCTCTTTATCGCGGGCGAGCGCGTGAAGCTCACCTCGATCAAATCCTTCGTGGTGTTCAGCGAGGAAGAGCCGGTTGATGCGAAAATCGACAAAGAGAACGCGGTGCTGTCGGTGGGGCTGCTGATGAACAGCATTAAGCCGAAAAGCGACAAAAAGCCGGGCGAAACGCGTTCGGTGAAGAAGCTGGCGATCACCACCTTCCAGAACACGACGATGATATTCACCGAAGACGAGATCGACATTGATGCCACGGTGAAGCTGCTGAAGTAACCTTCTGCCGGGTGGCGGCTACGCCTTACCCGGCCTACGAAACCCGTGCGGCGCTACCCCATTCTGTGCTCGCCCCGCAGCATCGCCTCACGGTCAAATACCCGCTGGATCTCCCCGTGCGCCATAAACGCCGCCCGGTCGGACATATGCGCGATCACGTCCGCATCGTGGCTCACCAGCAGATAGGTCATGCCGTGCTCGGCCTTCAGGCGGTTGAGCAGGTTCAGAATTTCCGCCTGCACGGACATATCCAGCGCCGAGGTGGGTTCATCCAGCAGCAGAAGCCGCGGGCGCAGCAGCAGCGCGCGGGCAATTGCCACGCGCTGGCGCTGGCCGCCGGACAGCTGATGCGGATAACGCCCGCCCGCGTCGGCGGGCAGGCCCACCTGCTGCAGCGCATTCGCCACCTTTTCGGCAATCTGCGTTTCGCCGTGGATGCTTAACGGCTCCGACAGCGTGCGCGCAAGGGTATGGTTCGGATGCAAAGAGGCCCACGGGTCCTGAAACACCATCTGCACGTTGCGGCGAAGCTCGCCTGCAAAACGGTGTCCTGGCCGTAACGCCTCTCCCAGTAGCGTAAC
>CAMKZP010000231.1 GCA_946477805.1 uncultured Enterobacter sp. | reverse complement strand
CGAGATTTCTGCCTGTCTCGTGGGCTCGGAGATGTGTATAAGAGACAGGGGCAATACGCTGTTTTTTGTTTACAACCATTTAAAAATCAATGAAAAATTTACCCTCTGGCTATTCATCACGCCGACAAAAGCGGGGAAGTCGACAAATGTCATCCGCGTAAACAATGAGCCTGAAATTTCCTTCTGGCAGTTTATTTACCCTTAGGAGGCGAAGATGGATATGGTCTTTCGCGCGTTGGCGATCTATCTGTTTCTGGTGGTGGTGTTTAAAGTGGCCGGGCGGCGTGCGCTACTGCAGATGACCAGTTTTGATCTTATTCTGCTGTTAATCATCAGCGAGGCGACGCAGCAGGCTCTGCTGGGGGAGGATTTTTCGGTGACCGGCGCGATGATAACCATTACGACTCTGGTAGTGGTGGATATTTTATTCGGCCTGATGAAAAAGTATTTCTCGCCCGTTGAGAATATTCTTGACGGTACGCCGGATATTTTGGTGGAAAACGGTATTCCGCTGGCCGATAAACTAAAAAAAGTTGATGTCTCCTGCGATGATATTCTTGTTTCGGCTCGTCAGAATAATGGCATAACGGAGATGAACAAAATTAAATACGCTATTCTTGAACGCAATGGGCATATTTCTATCATCCCTTATGACAATTAAGAGGCATTTTTATGAGCAATCTTCATCATGATAAGAACGAGACGCTGGGGGAGCTGACCAAAAAGGTGGCGGCAAAGCTGACCGACCTGGGGCTTCGCTTAACCACGGCAGAATCCTGCACCGGTGGGAATCTGGCGGTCGCGCTGTGTGCCGAAGAGAACACGGCGGAATTTTATGATGTGGGAATGGTCGTTTTTAGCGATGCGGCAAAAGAGAGGATCCTTGGCGTCAGGCCAGAGACCCTCGCGCGCTTCACTGCCGTCAGCGAACAGACGGTCACCGAAATGGCAGCGAACGCCCGTGATATTGCCCAGGCCGATATCGGTATCGCCATCAGCGGCTATGCCGGGCCAGACGGGGGCGACGACGGTACGGCAGCGGGCACCGTTTGCTTCGCCTGGAACCTTAGCGGACAAACCAAAACGACTACCGTGCTGTTTACCGGGGAATGTCAGGATGTCGTGGAAAAAGCGGTCCGTTATGCATTATCAGAACTGATCCCGATGCTTACAGGCTTGAAATAACGGCGGCGGCGGTAGGGCCGTAGGAGTGACTACGGGCAGCCGCCGTCCGAGGCTTCAGCCCACCTCAGTGATAACCTTCCGTATCAGACACTTTCCCCCGGAACACGTAGTAGCTCCAGGCGGTGTACACCAGAATCACCGGAATAATCAGCAGCGTCCCGACCAGCATAAACAGCTGGCTGGCAGGCGGGGCGGCGGCCTCCCAGAGGGTAATGCGCGGCGGTATGATGTGCGGCCACAGGCTGATGCCGAGGCCGCTAAAGCCGAGAAAGATTAACCCGAGCGTCAGCAGGAACGGGCGGGCATGGCTGTTCGGGTTGCGGGTCAGCCGCCATATCCACAGGCTAAACACCGCCACCAGAATCGGGACCGGCAGGAACCAGAAGAAGTTTGGCAGCGTAAACCAGCGCTCGGCCACGTACTGCCAGCCAAGCGGCGTCCAGATGCTCACCACGGCAATCACGACCATCAGCGCCAGCAGCACGTGGCGGGTCAGCTCGCGCATGCGCGTTTGCAGCGCACCTTCACTTTTCATGATGAGCCAGGTGGTCGCCAGGAGGGTATAGGCGACGATCAGCCCCAGCCCGCAGAACAGGTTGAACGGCGTCAGCCAGTCCAGCGAAGAGCCGACAAAGCGCCGGCCTTCAACGTCGAAGCCGTTGATCATTGCCCCCACGACGATGCCCTGGCTGAAGGTGGCGAGCAGCGATCCGCCCGCAAAGGCGTAGTCCCAGAATTTGCGGTGCGACGGCGTTGCCTTAAAGCGAAATTCGAACGCCACGCCGCGAAAGATGAGGCCGATCAGCATGGCGGTTAGCGGAATGGTCAGCGCGTCAACGATCACCGCATAGGCCAGCGGAAAAGCGCCAAATAGCCCTGCGCCGCCGAGCACCAGCCAGGTCTCATTGCCGTCCCAGACCGGCGCCACGCTGTTGACCATCACGTCGCGCTCTTTGGCGTCGCCAACGAAGCTAAAGAGCATGCCAATCCCGAGGTCAAAGCCATCCATCACGATGTACATCAGCGTGGCAAAGACGATGATCGCAAACCAGATAACCGAGATATCGACGCCCATCAGCTTCTCTCCTCTTCCGGAACAGGTTCAGCGGCAGACAGCGGGCGGGCAGGGGTGCCCGCAGTGTTAGAGGTCAGCGTGCCGACGGGCTGCGGCCCTTTTTTAATCAGCCGGACGAGATAAACATAGCCCACGCCAAACACCGAACAGTAGACCACGATAAACGCCAGCAGGCTGATGCTCATCTGCAGCGTGCTGTGCAGCGAGACGGCGTCTATCGTGCGCAGGTAGCCGTAAACCACCCACGGCTGACGGCCCACTTCGGTGGTCACCCAGCCTGCCAGTAGCGCCACCAGCCCGGCGGGGCCCATGCACAGCGCAAACCAGTGGAACGGGCGCGAGTGGTACAGCCGGTGCCGATAGCGCAGCCAGACGCTGAGCGCCCCCAGGCCGATCATCAGCAGCCCCATGCCGACCATAATGCGAAACGACCAAAAGACGATCGGCGAGTTCGGACGATCTTCCTTCGGGAAGTCCTTCAGGGCAGGCACCTGTTTGTCCAGGCTGTGGGTCAGGATCAGGCTGCCGAGCGCGGGGATCTCAAGACCGTATTTAGTGCGTTCCTCGTCCATGTCCGGCAGGCCAAACAGCAGCAGCGGCGTGGCCTCCCCCGGCGCGTTCTCCCAGTGCCCTTCGATGGCGGCAATCTTGGCGGGCTGGTGCTCCAGGGTGTTCAGCCCGTGCATATCCCCCACCACGGCCTGTATGGGGGCGACAAGCAGCGCCATCCACATCGCCATCGAGAACATTTTACGCACCGCGGGCGTGTCGTTGCCGCGCAGCAGGTGCCACGCTCCTGACGCGCCCACAAACAGCGCGCTGCTCAGGAATGCGGCAATCGACATGTGGATCAAACGGTAGGGGAAGGAGGGGTTAAAGATGATGGCCAGCCAGTCCTCGGGGATAACCTGCCCGTTCTGAATGCTGAAGCCCTGCGGGGTGTGCATCCAGCTGTTGGAGGCGAGGATCCAGAAGGTGGACATCAGGGTGCCCAGCGCCACCATGCAGGTTGCGAAGAAGTGTAGCCCCGGCCCGACCTTGTTCCAGCCGAACAGCATCACGCCCAGGAAACCGGCTTCGAGGAAGAACGCGGTGAGCACTTCATAGGTGAGCAGCGGGCCGGTGATACTCCCGGCAAACTGGGAAAAGCCGCTCCAGTTAGTGCCAAACTGGTAGGCCATCACCAGCCCGGACACCACGCCCATGCCAAAGTTAACCGCAAAAATCTTTAGCCAGAAATGATACAGCGAGCGCCAGACGTCATTTTTGGTGCGCAGCCACATGCCTTCGAGCACCACCAGATAGCTGGCGAGCCCAATAGTGATTGCAGGAAAAAGAATGTGAAACGAGACGGTAAAAGCGAACTGTATTCTGGCAAGATGAAACGCATCGAGTTCGAACATGGGGCCGTACCTCGGGAACGGAGGGCGAACGAGTCATGCCAGGCAGCGCAGGCTACCTGGCAGAACCGATTACGGTTTTTTCTTACCTGCGCCAAGCTCGGCGCCGGTTAGCGGGTCGGCGTTGGGGTCGGACTTCGTGCGTGCAGACATCGCTTTAACCAGCGTAGCCTGCTCTTTCGTAAGGGTTACGCTTGCACTACCGTCACCACCATCGACCGCTGGCTGGGGAGATTCCACGTAATCGAAGTGCTTATCGCTGTTCCAGCTTCCGCGAACTTCTCCACCTTCAGACATATTGTAGTACTTCCTGGTGTACTCCTCGATCGGCGGCAGTTTGCCGGGCGGGAAATTATTGCGAATGGACTGCAGCGCTTTCTCAAAAGAGAGCTGATGCGCCGCCTCGCGGGTCATCAGAAACGCCAGCGCATCCTTCACGCCCGGATCGTCGGTCACGTTGATCAGCCGTTCATAGATGATTTTAGCTCTCGCCTCAGCCGCCACGTTTGAGCGCAGGTCGGCCGTCGGCTCACCGATGGTATCAATATAGGCTGCCGTCCAGGGCACGCCAGCGGAGTTGGTGAGCGGCGTACCGCCACCATAAAGCAGCGACGTGATATGGCTGTCGTTGCCGTTCTCGGTCATGGACCGATACAGTTCCGCCTCGCTTTCAACACCTTCCGCCAGCTCTCCCTTTGCCCCTTTGTTAAGCATACCGACCAGGGTGCCAATAATTTCGAGGTGGCTTAACTCTTCGGTGGCAATATCCATCAGCATATCTTTACGACCGGGATCGTCGTCGCTCAGGCCCTGAGTGAAGTAGCGGCAGGCGGCGGCAAGCTCGCCCTGCGGCCCGCCAAACTGTTCAAGCAAAAGGTTGGCCAGTCCCGGGTTCGGTTCGGCAACCCGAACCGTATACTGCAGCTGTTTTACGTGTCGAAACATAGAATCTCCCTCTCCGGTTATTTTTTCACTTCAACGCCGTCCGCGTCGGAGCGCAGCAGGAACTGTTCCGTGGTTTGCGGAATATGGCGGATCAGCCAGTCGGCCATTTCACGCTCTTCCGCGAGGATCGTTTCGATAGCGGGAACAGAGGCGGTATCACCCGCTTTTTTGGCTGCCGCCAGCAGAGAGGTGTAGCAGGCAATTTCAAACTGCTCGAAAACGTAGCCGCTGATCGAGCCTTTTACAATTTCATCGGAAGGGAACATGCCGCCAATAGATTGTCCCAGCGCCGCCATTTTGCTCATGGAGTCTTTTAAAACCGAACGTGAAATATCATTGCGGTCGAGAATTTCCTCCAGCAATGTAATTTGGCGTTTTGTCTCACTAATATGTTGCTCAATACGGGCACGTAAATCAGGATAATTTTCAATACGGCTGGCCATTGATTCCAGCATAGATTCGGCTTGCTTTTCCATCGCATGGGCATCGCGCAGCCAATCATGGTAGTGTTCTACATGATTCATAATAAACTCCTGTGAGTTATTTGATTTAATTAAATGCTGATGCTCATTTATTTCCGGGCTAACCTTTCTGGGCTTTTTGATTAATATTGCCTACGGCCAGATCGGTTAATTTAAGATCGGTTTCTTTCTCTTCTTCCAGCGTTTCGGCGAGAAGCTTAACGGCTTTTTTATAGCCGAGCTGTTCTGCCAGCGTCGCAAGGGTGCCGTAACTGGCAATTTCGTAGTGCTCAACTTTTTGCGCTGCGGCAATTAATGCAGCATCGCGCACTTCGTTTTTCTCAGTGCTCTCAATGACTTCGTTTGCTTCTTCTATCAGGCCTTCCATCGCCACGCATTTCATGCGCTTCAATTTAATTCCTGATTCCTGCTCAATGATTTGATCGATACGCTCAATCTGCCCCTGCGTCTCTTCCAGGTGTGCCGTAAAGGCGGCGCTTAGCTGTTCGCTGGAGGCGGCGCGGGAGAGTTTACCCAGCGCGCGGGTGAGCTGCTTCTCAGCGCTGTAAGTATCCGACAGGAGGTGAATAAAGACGTCTTCGATACTTTTCATGTTCATATTTATGTTCCTGTTAAATAAGTAAGGTGTACTGCGAGCCGAAAGGCCCGCAGCATGCTCTCAGGTTATTTATAAGAGACTTAAATAAGATCAGGAATTATCAGATTTACGGCCTCCGCCGTGACTATTCTGTCCCCCTTTCTTACCTGCTTCAGATGCGCGTTGCGGATCGTTTTTAAAATTACCGCCGCTTTGCTGGCCACCTTTTTTGCCAGCTTCTGATGCTTTATCACGGTCTTCTGCGAAATTACCGGAACCACCACGATGCTCTGCCATATATCAACCCTCTTGTTGCGTTTATGTCAGTAGATACATTTTTTAATATGTATCCGTTGTCGTTCAGGTATTAACACTAGCCGTTATGCCGGAAGAGTCAAACCGCAGTTTCGCTTTATTTCCACGCCAGGCAGTGCGGTTTTGAAATACCCCGCTTCGCTGTGGGTCACGCCCGGTCAGGATAAAGCCTCTAGTTATCCTCCGCTTAATGGCTTGATTTTTCTAAAACCTGTCACGCAGCGCTGGGTTTAACAGGCTAAACCTGACGCTGAAATTAATTACTGTCTCTTATACACATCTCCGAGCCCACGAGACAGGCAG
>CAMKZP010000230.1 GCA_946477805.1 uncultured Enterobacter sp. | reverse complement strand
CGAGATTTCTGCCTGTCTCGTGGGCTCGGAGATGTGTATAAGAGACAGCGCTGGTACTGCGTGAAGTGACGAACCGCGATGACGTCGAGAAGCGTTTACACGCCATCGCCGCGCAGGGCGTACCGAACTACTTTGGCGCGCAGCGCTTTGGTATCGGCGGCAGCAACCTGCAGGGCGCCCTGCGCTGGGCGCAAAGCGATGCGCCGGTGCGCGACAGGAATAAACGCAGTTTTTGGTTGTCGGCGGCCCGCAGCGCGTTGTTTAATCAGATTGTGAGCGAGCGGCTGAAAAAAACGGACGCGAATCAAGTTGTTGTCGGCGATGCGCTACAATTAGCGGGACGCGGAAGCTGGTTTGTGGCAACGGCGGAAGAGATGGCCGACGTGCAGTCGCGGGTGGACGCCAAAACCCTGATGATTACCGCCGCGTTGCCCGGTACGGGCGACTGGGGACCGCAGGGTGATGCGCTGGCCGCGGAGCAATCAGCCGTGGCGGATGCGCCGGAACTGCAATCATTGCTGGTGCGGGAAAAAGTTGAAGCGGCACGCCGTGCGATGCTGCTCTACCCGCAGCGGTTAAGCTGGAACTGGTGGGATGACGTGACCGTCGAGTTACGCTTCTGGCTGCCGGCAGGTAGCTTTGCCACCAGCGTTGTCAGGGAACTTATCAACACGTCGGGTGATTATGCGAATATTGCTGAGTAACGATGACGGGATCCATGCGCCGGGCATTCAGACGCTGGCGAAACACCTCCGTGAATTTGCGGATGTACAGGTCGTGGCACCCGATCGTAACCGCAGCGGGGCGTCTAACTCATTGACGCTCGAGTCGTCGCTTCGCACCTTTGCCTTTGATAACGGTGATATCGCCGTGCAGATGGGCACGCCAACGGACTGCGTGTTCCTCGGCGTGAACGCGCTGATGCGTCCGCGCCCGGATATCGTGGTCTCGGGAATTAATGCCGGGCCGAATCTCGGGGATGACGTTATCTATTCGGGAACCGTAGCGGCAGCGATGGAAGGCCGTCATCTGGGCTTCCCGGCGCTGGCGGTGTCGTTAAACGGCCACAA
The DNA here is from genome assembly GCA_946477805.1 of uncultured Enterobacter sp. GTDB lineage: Bacteria > Pseudomonadota > Gammaproteobacteria > Enterobacterales > Enterobacteriaceae > Enterobacter. The sequence continues at coordinate 5,256 of CAMKZP010000230.1, read as the reverse complement.
GCACTACGATACGGCGGCAGCGGTGACCTGTGCAATCCTCCGCGGGCTGGGCCGCGAGCCTCTGCGCACCGGCCGTATCCTGAATATCAACGTGCCTGATTTGCCCCTTGATGAGATCAAAGGGATCCGCGTAACGCGCTGCGGCAGCCGTCATCCTGCCGATCAGGTGATCCCGCAGAAGGATCCTCGCGGTAATACCCTTTACTGGATCGGTCCGCCGGGCGAAAAGTGCGATGCGGGGCCAGATACTGACTTCGCCGCCGTGGATGAAGGGTACGTTTCCGTTACGCCGCTGCACGTAGATTTAACCGCCTATAGCGCGCATGATGTGGTGTCGGACTGGCTGGATCGGGTCGGAGTGAACGTGCAATGGTAAGTAAACGTGTACATGCGCTTCTTGAACAACTGCGTGCTCAGGGGATCACGAACGAGCATGTATTGGATGCGCTTGCTCAGGTTCCCCGCGAGAAGTTTGTTGACGAGGCGTTTGAACACAAGGCGTGGGAAAACGTGGCGCTGCCGATCGGGCAGGGCCAGACCATTTCACAGCCCTACATGGTGGCGCGCATGACGGAACTGCTGGAGCTCACCCCGGAGTCCCGCGTGTTGGAAATTGGCACCGGTTCGGGCTACCAGACCGCGATCCTGGCGCATCTGGTTCACCATGTCTGCTCGGTTGAGCGTATAAAAGGTTTACAGTGGCAGGCGCGCCGTCGCCTGAAACAACTTGATTTACATAATGTTTCGACACGCCATGGCGATGGATGGCAGGGTTGGCAGGCTCGCGCCCCGTTTGACGCTATCATCGTTACGGCAGCTCCACCTGAAATTCCCGCTGCGCTGCTGTCGCAGCTTGATGAGGGTGGCATTCTTGTTTTGCCCGTGGGGGACGAACAGCAGTTTTTAAAGCGCATTCGTCGGCGCGGCGGCGAGTTTATTATCGATACCGTGGAAGCCGTGCGCTTCGTCCCCCTCGTGAAGGGGGAGTTGGCCTGAGACTCGGATTAATCCAGGGTTATTCAGGCAAATTCAGCGTATGGTGTGGCGCAAAAGGTTCGTGCCATCACGGTTATTTTAAGTCACTGGTAGTTAACACATTCCTGGGGGATAAATGAGCGCGGGAAGCCCAAAATTCACCATCAGCCGTGTTGCGGCATTATCACTGGTTTCGCTATGGCTGGCAGGCTGTACAAGTTCGAACAACGCGCCTGCGCCGGTAAGCTCCGTCGGTGGGAACAGCGGCTCGGGTAACACGTCCAGCGGAATGTTGATCACCCCTCCGCCTAAAATGGGTACCTCTGCGGCGCAGCAAACTCCGCAGATCCAGCCCGTTCAGCAGCCTGTATCCCAGCCAACGCAGGTACAGCCAGTGCAAGAGCCTGTTCAGACCGAAAATGGCCGCATAGTATATAACCGCAAGTATGGGAACATTCCGAAAGGAAGCTATACCGGCGGCAGTACCTATACGGTGAAACGCGGGGATACGCTCTTCTATATTGCCTGGATCACCGGGAACGATTTCCGTGACCTCGCGCAGCGTAATAACGTCCAGGCCCCGTATGGCCTGGAGGTCGGGCAGACGCTTCAGGTTGGCAACGCGACGGGCACGCCGCTGACGCCGGGTAACTCTGTTTCTGCTGCAGACGTGACCGCGCAAAATAACAGCGTTAAGCCTGCACAAAAAACCACCACGGTAGTTGCTTCGCAACCTGTAATTACGTATTCTGAGGATTCAGGTGATCAGAGTGCTAACAAAATGTTGCCGAATAATAAAGGTACTGCGACGGTTGTCACAGCACCGGTTACGGCACCTGTGGTTAGCTCTACCGAGCCGACTGCCAGCAGTATGAGTTCCAGTTCGCCAATCTCTACCTGGCGCTGGCCGACTGACGGTAAGGTTATCGAGAACTTCTCTACCTCCGAGGGGGGAAATAAAGGGATCGATATCGCAGGAAGTAAGGGACAGGCTATCATCGCGACCGCAGACGGGCGCGTTGTGTATGCCGGTAACGCGCTGCGCGGTTACGGTAATCTTATTATCATAAAACATAACGATGATTATCTGAGTGCCTACGCCCATAACGATACAATGCTGGTCCGGGAGCAACAAGAAATCAAGGCGGGGCAGAAAATCGCTACCATGGGTAGCACCGGCACCAGTTCTACACGCTTGCATTTTGAAATTCGTTACAAGGGGAAATCCGTAAACCCGCTGCAGTATTTGCCGCAGCGATAATTTGACGGGGCATGCCAGCCAGGATGTCTCGTTCAGGGATCACGGGTAGGAGCCACCTTATGAGTCAGAATACGCTGAAAGTTCATGATTTAAATGAAGACGCGGAATTTGATGAGAACGGAGCAGAGGCTTTTGACGAAAAAGCCTTAGTAGAAGAGGAACCCAGTGATAACGATTTGGCTGAAGAAGAGCTGTTATCGCAGGGCGCCACACAGCGTGTACTGGACGCGACTCAGCTTTACCTTGGGGAGATTGGTTACTCCCCACTGTTAACGGCCGAAGAAGAAGTCTATTTCGCACGTCGTGCTTTGCGTGGAGATGTTGCCTCGCGTCGTCGCATGATTGAAAGTAACCTGCGACTGGTCGTGAAAATTGCCCGCCGTTACGGCAATCGTGGTCTGGCTCTGCTGGATCTGATTGAAGAGGGCAACTTAGGTCTCATCCGCGCAGTTGAGAAGTTTGACCCGGAACGCGGGTTCCGTTTCTCAACCTACGCGACCTGGTGGATTCGTCAGACCATCGAACGGGCAATTATGAACCAAACCCGTACGATTCGACTGCCGATTCACATCGTCAAAGAGTTGAACGTCTATCTGCGCACCGCGCGCGAGTTGTCCCATAAGCTGGACCACGAGCCAAGTGCGGAAGAGATTGCCGAACAACTGGATAAACCGGTTGATGACGTAAGCCGTATGCTGCGTCTCAACGAGCGCATTACCTCCGTTGACACCCCTTTGGGCGGTGACTCCGAAAAAGCGCTGCTGGACATCCTGGCCGATGAAAAAGACAACGGCCCGGAAGACACCACGCAGGACGATGACATGAAGCAGAGCATCGTCAAATGGCTGTTCGAACTGAACGCCAAACAGCGTGAAGTGCTGGCACGTCGTTTTGGTTTACTGGGGTACGAAGCTGCGACACTGGAAGACGTCGGCCGCGAAATTGGCCTGACCCGTGAACGTGTCCGTCAGATTCAGGTTGAAGGTTTGCGTCGCCTGCGTGAAATCCTGCAGGGGCAAGGGCTGAATATCGAAGCGCTGTTCCGCGAGTAAGCAACCATTCGTCAAAAAAGGCCCGTCGTGAGACGGGCCTTTTTCTTTTGTGCTACGGCTGGGCCGTTTCGTGCAGCAAACGCCAGGTGATGTTGCCGCCTTCCTGATTGAGCACTGCGGTTGACCAGCGGACGTTCACGGGCTGGTCGGGGCGGGTTTGCGTTTCGCGGTAGTGAACCACCGCGCCGTTTTCCCACGTCTGCAGCGTGGTTAGCCGATCGAGGGTAATTTTCAGGCCAGGCCGGCTTCCGCCCAGGCTCTTAAAGAACGTTGCCAGCCCGGCGTAATCGAAATGCGCGCCGCCTGGGGTAATCATCAAAAAGTCCGGGCGGAAGCGGGCGAGCAGGGCGTCAAAATCGCCTTCATTCTGGCCTAACCAGTTTTCTATCGCGATATGGGCATCGATAATTTCGGTTTCGTAGTGGGTCATGGTTTCTCCTTCGCCATCATTTTGCCAATTAACGCCGTAAATTGTTTGCGTTCATCCTCCGTTAAGCGCCCTAAGAAGGCCTCATCAACGCCGTAGCTCACGGGCTGGCAGCTTTCCAGCAGCGTTTCCCCTTCAGGCGTCAAAAAGACGAACCGGCGGCGCTTATCCGCAGGATCGTGCTCGCGTTTCACCAGCCCGCGCGACTCCATGCGGCTAAGCATCTCGGCCAGCGTCGCTTTGGTGCTGACAGCAACCTCGGTCAGGGCTACCTGCTCAATGCCGGGATTTTCAGCAATAGAGCGCATAACCGCGTATTGCGGCTTGGTCAGCTCCGGTAGGGCATGTTGCCACTGTGCGGTGTGCTGTTGAAAAAGCTGACGCAGCAGGTGGAACGCTTCTTGTCGTAACTCCATGAACACTCCGACGGAAAAATATCCTCTCTATGATAGCCGCTATCGGGCTGGATTTTAACGCGGGATTTTTTAGCAATTAGTGTGATCGTATGCGAACGATCTTGTCAGAAGGAGCGTCCGGGAGTAGTTTACTCAATATGTTCGTACACGAACGAATTGATTGAGGTAAAGAATGAGATTGATCGTTGGAATGACCGGCGCAACGGGGGCGCCGCTGGGCGTGGCCTTATTGCAGGCGCTGCGAGACATGCCGGACGTTGAAACCCATCTGGTGATGTCGAAGTGGGCGAGAACCACCATTGAGCTGGAGACGTCTTTCACCGCACAGGACGTTGCCGCGCTGGCGGATGTGGTCCATAGCCCGGCGGATCAGGCTGCCACTATTTCATCCGGCTCGTTTCGCACCGACGGCATGATCGTCATTCCGTGCAGCATGAAAACGCTGGCCGGCATCCGTTCGGGCTATGCCGAAGGGCTGGTGGGTCGTGCGGCGGACGTTGTTCTGAAAGAGGGGCGCAAGCTGGTGCTGGTGCCTCGTGAAACTCCGCTCAGCACTATCCATCTTGAGAACATGCTTGCGCTTTCCCGCATGGGCGTGGCGATGGTGCCGCCGATGCCCGCGTACTACAACCACCCGCAAACCGCCGATGACATTACCCAGCATATCGTGACCCGCGTGCTCGACCAGTTTGGTCTGGAGCATAAAAAAGCGCGTCGATGGAACGGCCTGCAGGCGGCTAAACATTTTTCACAGGAGACTAAAGATGGCATTTGATGATTTGAGAAGCTTTCTGCAGGCGCTCGAAGAGCAAGGGCAGCTGCTGAAAATTGAGGAAGAGGTTAACGCTGAGCCGGATCTGGCGGCGGCCGCTAACGCCACCGGGCGCATTGGTGACGGCGCGCCCGCTCTGTGGTTCGATAACATTCGCGGCTTCACCGATGCCCGCGTGGTGATGAACACCATCGGCTCCTGGCAGAACCACGCCATTTCGATGGGGCTGCCCGCAAACACGCCGGTGAAAAAACAGATCGACGAGTTCATTCGCCGCTGGGACAAATTTCCGATTGCACCAGAGCGCCGCGCTAACCCCGCCTGGGCGCAGAATACGGTAGACGGTGAAGACA
>CAMKZP010000229.1 GCA_946477805.1 uncultured Enterobacter sp. | reverse complement strand
ATGTGGAAAAAAGCGTTTTTATAACAAAAGGTTATTTATAAGAATTATTACAAATTCACGTCCTGGCCGCTTTTAGTAGTGAAATGCCTCGTTCTTTAAGGCTTGCGCAGCATGCCGTGCAAATGATACTCATACGCCGCGTTAAAAAATCCCATAAACCAACGCAACACAATTCATACCCTTTCAGTATGTCCCCATATTCATGCAGTTTGCGTGAATAAGGCGCTTCATTGAGGAAGTCAGTTTCTATGAAAAACGTTAAAGTGAGCCTGGCCTGGCAAATCTTAATAGCCCTTATTTTGGGCATTTTGCTGGGCAGTTACCTCCACTATCATAGCGACAGCCGCGAGTGGCTGATTGCGAACCTGCTCTCTCCGGCAGGCGATATCTTTATTCATCTGATCAAGATGATTGTGGTGCCGATTGTGATTTCGACGCTGGTGGTCGGTATCGCGGGCGTCGGTGATGCGAAGCAGCTGGGCCGCATTGGCGCAAAAACCATTATCTATTTCGAAGTGATCACCACGATTGCGATCATTCTCGGCATCACTCTGGCGAATGTGTTCCAGCCAGGCTCCGGGATTGATATGTCGCAGCTGGCGACGGTGGATATTTCGAAATACCAAAGCACAACCGCCGATGTGCAGAGCCATGCGCATGGCCTGATGGGCACAATCCTTTCGCTGGTGCCGACCAATATCGTGGCGTCGATGGCAAAAGGCGAGATGCTGCCGATCATCTTCTTCTCGGTCCTGTTTGGTCTGGGGCTCTCCTCCCTGCCGGCAACGCACCGTGAACCGCTGGTGACCGTGTTCCGCTCTATCTCCGAAACCATGTTCAAAGTGACCCACATGGTGATGCGCTACGCGCCGGTCGGTGTATTTGCGCTGATTGCGGTGACCGTGGCGAACTTCGGCTTTGCCTCACTCTGGCCGCTGGCGAAGCTGGTGATCCTGGTGCACTTCGCGATCCTGTTCTTCGCGCTGGTGGTGCTGGGCATCGTGGCGCGCCTGTGCGGGCTGAGCATCTGGATCCTGATCCGCATCCTCAAAGATGAGCTGATTCTGGCCTACTCCACGGCAAGCTCCGAGAGCGTGCTGCCGCGCATTATTGAGAAGATGGAAGCCTATGGCGCACCGGCGTCGATCACCAGCTTTGTGGTGCCAACCGGCTACTCCTTTAACCTCGATGGCTCGACGCTGTATCAGAGTATTGCGGCGATCTTTATCGCGCAGCTGTACGGTATTGATCTGTCGCTGTGGCAGGAAATCGTTCTGGTGCTGACCCTGATGGTGACCTCGAAAGGCATCGCTGGCGTACCTGGCGTCTCCTTCGTGGTGCTGCTGGCGACGCTCGGCAGCGTCGGTATTCCGCTGGAAGGCCTGGCGTTTATCGCCGGTGTGGATCGTATTCTCGATATGGCGCGAACCGCATTGAACGTGGTGGGTAACGCCCTGGCGGTGCTGGTTATCGCCAAGTGGGAACACAAATTCGACCGTAAAAAAGCGCTGGCGTATGAACGCGAGGTGCTGGGTCGTTTTGATAAGACCGCAGACCAGTAATGTCAATAGCCGGGTGGCGGCTTCGCCTTACCCGGCGTACAAAATCATCGGCCCGGTAAGCGCAGCGCCACCGGGCAATGGTTTACTCGCCGCTTAACGCCTCAAACTCTTCACACCCCGTATCAAACCCTTCGGTACAGCTCAGGTTTAACCAGTACAGCGCTTTCTGTTTATTTGGCGCGATAAAGCCTTTCTCACCCTGCTTGAAGAGCATACCTGCCCAGTATTCCGCATAGCCCGTGCGTGAAAGCAACGAGCTGCGTTTGAACCACGCTGCTGCCTGAGCATCGTCCTGGGCGACGTCAATGCCGTTGGCATAAATCAGCCCCAGCAGAAGCTGTGCGTCAACGGCGGAGTCGCTGTCACTGTCCCCGGTGGCCGTTTGCAGCAGTTTAATGGCCTGCGGATAGTCGGTCTTGCCCGCCTGCGTATTCACCAGCACGCGTGCCAGCATGATCGCCCCCCGCTTGCTGCCGGCTATCGTTGCCTGCTGCGCCAGCGCCTTTGCCTGGAGATAGTCTCCCTGAGTAAAGAGGATCTGCGAAAGCAACCCCATGGCGTCGACATCACCGCCCTTTGCCGCTTTCTCTGCCCACAGTGCGGCCTGCTTGCTGTCACCAGAGCTGAAGTAGGTATCGGCAAGGTAGTACTGGGCTCGCGCATCGCCAGCTTCCGCCTGTTCTTTATACTGGCTGCCAATCTCATCGGCACGGGCAAGAGAGGTAAAAAGTAATAACAGCAGAAAAATGTGTTTCATGGATTCTTATCATCTGGGTACATGTCGCGCAGTATAGTCGCGGCGACGGAAGAAAAAAACGGGTGCATTAAGACCTCAGCATCCTACAAGCCGGGCGGAACCGTCGCTCCGCCCGAAGAGGTTAGCCTGTGATGCAGGCTAATTTTGCCGCCACCTCCTGATGTTCACCTTTTATTGAAAGCTCGCATAGTCTACCGCGAGTAATAAAGGTAAAAATCACTATCGTCAGGCAGATAATTAAGACGATGCCCAGCGCAGCTTTTAATGGCGTCATGCCTTTTACTCCTTGTGAAAAATAGAATAAGAGGCTACTCTCAACCTGTTGGGAGTTGAGGGGTAGCCTCGGGTAAATGACGATTTCCCGGGGCTTTCCACTTTCTGTCCCTCAACAATGCTCAAGACAGAAAGTCTTAAGCACCCGCCGCACATCTTATCCCTCTGAAATAAAATGCAAAGATGTAATTCGTTCAGGCGTTAATTACATTATTTCTGCGAGCCGCTTTCCAGAATAATAATTGATATCTTTAATAGCTTTCGCGGAAATAAAAAGGGAGTGAATATATCACTCCCTTTATTCAGCGATAAATTAACGGCTTCATCCCATTGCGCTTTCACGCAGGCGGGCTTTCAGCTTGCTATATTCATCGATAACATACTGTTCAGCCGCGTGCTGGTCGGCAATCGGCTCCACGCGTACGGCACAATATTTATACTCCGGCGTTTTGGTTATCGGGCTCAGATTCTCCGTCACCAGTTCGTTACAGGCACCAATCCACCACTGGTAGGTCATATACACCGCCCCTTTGTTCGGACGGTCGCTGACCTGGGCGCGGGTAATGATCCGGCCTTTGCGCGAATTTACCCACACCAGCGCTTCATCCTCAATGCCAAGACGCTCCGCGTCGGCGGTGTTGATCTGCGCATAGCCCGGTTCGTCCGCCAGTGCCGCCAGCGCGGCGCAGTTGCCGGTCATCGAACGACAGGAGTAGTGGCCCACTTCGCGTACGGTGGAGAGTACCATCGGGTACTCCTCGGTGAGTTTATCGACGGGCGCGACCCAGTCGCAGGTAAAGAACTGCGCCAGCCCGTTCGGGGTGTCGAACTTCTCTTTAAAGAGATACGACGTGCCCCGATCGGCCTCGGACTCATCGCGACACGGCCACTGGATGTACCCCAGCTCACCCATTTTTTCATAGGTTGCCCCATAAAAGTCCGGACACAGATTGCGCAACTCGTCCCAGATTTCCTGGGTGTTGTTGTAGTGCATCGGATAGCCCATGCGGGTGGCGATTTCACTGATAATCTGCCAGTCGGTTTTCAGATCCCACTTCGGCTCGACCGCCTTAAAGAAGCGCTGGAAGCCACGATCCGCTGCCGTATAGACGCCCTCATGCTCGCCCCAGGACGTCGACGGTAAAATCACGTCCGCCGCCGCCGCGGTTTTGGTCATAAAGATGTCCTGGACGATCACCAGCTCCAGATCCTCAAAGCCTTTGCGAACCGCAGACAGCTCGGCGTCGGTCTGGAGCGGATCTTCGCCCATGATGTAGGCCGCACGGACTTCGCCATGCGCGGCGCGGTGCGGCAGTTCGCTGATGCGATACCCGGTGTGCTCCGGCAGGCTTTCTACGCCCCAGGCTCTGGCGAATTTCTCGCGGTTTTCCGGGAATTTGACGTACTGATAGCCCGGATAGGTATCCGGCAGCGCGCCCATATCGCACGCGCCCTGCACGTTATTCTGACCCCGCACCGGGTTCACGCCCACGTGCGCCTTGCCCAGATTCCCGGTCAGCATCGCGAGGCTCGTCAGAGAACGCACGGTTTCCACCCCCTGGTAGAACTGGGTCACGCCCATGCCCCACAGGATGGCGGCGGTTTTCGCAGCGGCGTACATACGGGCTGCCTGGCGGATCTCCTGCGCGCTCACGCCGGTTATGGTTTCAACCGATTCGGGCGTGTAGCCTTCAACAATTTTTCGGTACTCGTCGAACCCTTCCGTACGGGTAGCGACAAACGCCTGGTCGTACAGGTTTTCCTCAATGATGACGTGCCCCATCGCATTCAGCAGCGCGATGTTTGAGCCGTTTTTCAACGCAATGTGCATATCCGCAATGCGCGCAGTTTCGATTTTGCGCGGATCGCAGACGATGATTTTCGCCCCGTTGCGTTTCGCGTTAATCACGTGATTGGCGACGATCGGGTGAGAATCCGCCGGATTGTAGCCAAAGATAAACACCAGATCGGTGTTATCAATCTCGTTGATGGCATTACTCATAGCGCCGTTACCGACCGACTGGTGCAGACCTGCAACCGAAGGGCCGTGTCAGACGCGAGCGCAGCAGTCGACGTTATTGGTACCAATAACGGCGCGCGCGAATTTTTGCATCACATAGTTAGTTTCATTCCCCGTCCCGCGCGAGGAGCCAGTCGTCTGAATCGCATCGGGGCCATACTTGGCTTTGATGGCGCTGAGGCGCGTGGCGACGTAGTCCAGCGCCTCGCTCCAGGAGACGGCCTCCAGCTTGCCGCCGCGGGCGCGGCGGATCATAGGGGTTTTCAGGCGGGGGGTGAGGATCTGGGTATCGTTAATAAAATCCCAGCCGTAGTAACCCTTCAGGCACAGCGTGCCCTGGTTGGTTTTACCCTGCGCGGCCTCCGCACGGACGATTTTACCGTTATCGACCACCAGGTGGATCTTGCAACCTGAGGCACAATAAGGGCAAACCGTGACGACTTTTTTCATCAGTCTGCTCCAGTTAATAAACGCTTTCGCACCCATAATGCAGCTTCTATGCCATGTTTTTAATGTGGGTATAACCAGACTTTACGGCCGATTTATTGGCAAAACCCTGACGAAAAACAGGCAATCGTCAGAATTGACGTGTCGAAGGGGTAGCGGTGGCGACAGAATTGGGATTCCTCCGCTACCTCTCCCGCCGCCCGCTGATTACCGTAAGGCCAGTCAACCTGTGAGACTGGCCTTATGAAACGTTACCCTACCGTCCTGTTATTTGGCCTGCTGTCGTTATCCAGCCAGCTGGCTCACGCCGATGTGATTGATGATGCCATTGGCAACATTCAGCAGGCGATCAACGACGCCTATAACCCCGGCAGCAGCCGGAACAGTGATGATGACGATCGTTATGACCGCAGCCGCGAAAGCGACGGCCGACGGTACGACGACCGTCGCAGGCAGCTTGAGGAGAGACGCCAGCGCTTAGACGAGCGTCAGCGCCAGCTTGACGACGATCGGCGGCAGTTAGAAGAGGATGAGCGGCGTTTAGAGGACGATTACGAGCGTTGATCAGTCAAGAACCAGCACCATTCCGTCGTACCCCGCCTCAATGCCGTCCGGCAGCGGGTTATCCATCATCCATACATCAAACTGATGGCTGACGTGGGTCAGGATCACCTGCGGGCAGCCGATGGCCTGGTTCAGCGCTATAACCGTATTCAGATCGCAATGGTTGCGCGGCGTCTCTTCGCGCGGTTCGTGGCTGCAGTCGATGATTATCGCCTGCGGCTGGCTGTTAAGCAGAAATGTTAGCGTTTTTTCCGGCAGCCCTGCGGTGTCGGAAAGCCACGCCACGCGGCTGTGGGCGGACTCCAGCAGATAGCCGAACGTCAGTTTTGAGTGGTTAAGCGGCAGCGGCGTGACCCGCAGCCCCTGCAGTTCAAACATCACAAACGGCTCCACCGTGCGGCTGAAATCCAGAATGCCGGGATGTTTAAACAGGTCGTCGCAGCCTGCCTCGTCCGGCGGGCCGTAGACCGGAATGGTCGCGCCCACGCCCCAGCGCAGGGGAAACAGCCCCTGAACGTGATCCATATGGTAGTGAGTGAGTAAAAACTGCTGGAAGCTTCCGGCGGGCCAGTCGTCCATCAGGTGCGGGAGACCCGCGTCCAGCAGGGTAACCGCCTCGTTGAATTTGACCACCGCGCTGCAGGGGCGACGACGAAAGCCCTCCTGCAGCCGCGCCCGGCGGCACGCGGCCTGTCTCTTATACACATCTGACGCTGCCGACGACTAG
>CAMKZP010000228.1 GCA_946477805.1 uncultured Enterobacter sp. | reverse complement strand
GGGGATCTTCTCCGCCGGAACGGAGAAGATCAAGACATAAGGGCTAGGGTGAGGGGAAAGGCTACCCCAGATCCGCCCCGTTACTCGCAATCACCTTCTTATACCACCCAAACGATTTCTTGCGCTTGCGCGCCAGGCTGCCGTTCCCCGCGTCGTCGCGGTCGACGTAGACAAACCCGTAGCGCTTGCTCATCTCACCCGTTGAGGCCGCCACCAGGTCAATGCAGCCCCAGGTGGTGTAGCCCATCAGCGGCACGCCGTCCTCAATCGCGTCGCCCATCGCGCGGATATGCTCGCGCAGGTAGCTGATGCGGTAGTCGTCGTTGATCTCGCCGTTGGCGTCAATCTCGTCCTTCGCGCCCAGCCCGTTTTCCACCAGGAACAGCGGCTTCTGGTAGCGGTCGTACATCATGTTCATGGTGATGCGCAGGCCGAGCGGGTCAATGCCCCAGCCCCACTCGCTTACCTGAATATGCGGGTTGCGCAGGGATTTTACGATGTTCGCCGCGCTGGTGTTGCCCGCGTTCATGTCCGCCGACGCGCAGCGCGAGGCGTAATAGCTGAACGAGACAAAGTCAACGGTGTTTTTCAGCAGTTCATCGTCGCCAGGGTCTTTAACAATCACCACGCCTTTCTCGCGGAACACGCGGGCGGAGTAGGCCGGATAGCTGCCGCGCGCCTGCACGTCGATAAAAAACAGGTTCTCGCGATCTTTCTCCAGCGCCATCCACACGTCCTCCGGCTTGCAGGAGTAAGGGTAAAAGTTCCCGCCCGCCAGCATGCAGCCGACATGGTTTTCCGGGTTCACCTCGTGGGCAATTTTTGTCGCCAGCGCGCTCGCCACCAGCTCGTGGTGCGCGGCCTGGTATTTCACCTGATCTTCATTTTCACCTTCCTCAAACACCAGCCCCGCGCCGGAGAACGGGCTGTGAAGCATGATGTTGATCTCGTTGAAGGTCAGCCAGTATTTGACCAGCCCGTTAAATTCCTCAAAGCAGCTGCGGGCGTAGCGGGCGAAGAAATCGACCATCCTGCGGTTGCGCCAGGAGCCATACTCTGTGACCAGGTGCATCGGCACGTCAAAGTGGCAAAGGGTCACCAGCGGCTCGATGTTGTACTTTTTGCACTCCTCAAACACCGCCCGGTAGAAGGCGATGCCCTCCTGGTTCGGCAGCGGCTCGTCGCCGTTCGGGTAGAGGCGGCTCCAGGCAATGGAGGTGCGGAACACCGTAAAGCCCATCTCCGCCATCAGGGCGATGTCTTCTTTGTAGCGATGGTAAAAATCAATCGCCTCGTGGCTCGGGTAGAACTCGTCCTCACGCAGCGAAAAACGTTTTTCCTTCCCGACCTTCACCGCCAGGCGATTCGCGCCGTGGGGGATCATATCGACCGTCGTCAGCCCTTTGCCGCCTTCACGGTAAGCGCCCTCACTCTGGTTAGCGGCAAGCGCGCCGCCCCATAAAAATCCTTGTGGAAAAACAGACATTTTTACCTCGCTATAAATTTATGCTTGTGCTGCTTTGGCCTGAACCGGGGCGGTCTGCAGGGCGCGGGCTTTTTCAGCCTCGTCTTCAACCGGAATATCCTCAAAGCCTAATATCAGCGTCAGAACGAACGACAGCACCACGGCCAGCCCCATCACGCCGAACACCCAGACGATGGTCATCGGGTTGGCCGGATCGAAGAACTGCACGCTGGTGAACAGCCCCGGCGCCGCCATTGAGTGGCTGGCCAGGCCCGCCATCCCGGCGACAGCGCCGCAGATGAAGCCGCTTATTAAGCTCGCGATCAGCGGGCGCTTCAGGCGCACCGCCACGCCGTAGAGGGCCGGTTCAGAGATGCCCGCCATAATGGCCGAGGCCGCCGCCGCCAGCGCCGTCTGGCGCAGCTCCGGGTTTTTGGTTTTCCACGCCACCGCCAGCGACGAGCCGCCGAGCGACAGATTGGCGCCGATTTCCGACGGCATCACCATCCCCTCTTTGCCCGTTTCGGCAATGGTTTGAATGATAGTCGGCGTAAAGACGCGGTGCATCCCGGTCATCACCAGCAGCGGCCAGAGCGCGCCCATAATGGCGACGGAGAGCCAGCCCAGGTAGCCGTGAACGGTGTAGACCAGCGCGGAGATGGCGCTACCGATCCAGATCCCCAGCGGCCCTATCAGCACGATGGCGAGCGGGGCGGCAATCAGTACGATCAGCATCGGCTTGAGGAAGTTTTTCGTCACCGCAGGCGTGATGCGATCGACCCAGCGTTCGATATACGACAGGCACCAGGTCATCACCAGCGCGGGGATCACCGTGTAGGTATATTTCACCGCCGTCACCGGAATAAAGGCGAACTCCACGTGCTCGCCCTGCGCGGCTTTCGCCATCAGCTCGATAAAGCTCGGGTGCACCAGCACGCCCGCAATGGCAATCGCCAGCGACACGTTGGTTTTGAATTTCACCGCGGCGGAGGCCGCCACCATCAGCGGCAGGAAGAAGAACGCGCCGTCGCCGATGACCGTCAGAATGGTGAGCGTCGGCGCGCCTTTTTCCAGCACGCCGGTCATCTCAAGGATCATCGCCAGCAGCTTCACCATCGAGCCGCCGATGATCGCCGGGATCAGCGGAGACATGGTGCCGATCAGCGCGTCGAGGATCCCGGCGCCGATGCGCCGCAGCGTCATCTTCTTCGGCCCTTCCGGTACGGCAGGCTGCAGGTCGGCTGGCAGCAGGCTCACCACCTCGCGGTAGGCCTGAGAAACCGTGTTGCCAATAATCACCTGGCACTGGTTGTCGTTGCGCACCACGCCGAGCACGCCGCTGATGCTTTTCAGTCGCGCGACGTCGGTGAGGCTTTCGTCTTTCAGGACGAAGCGCAGGCGCGTCATGCAGTGGGTGACGGCGACGATGTTGTCTTTGCCGCCCAGCGCGCTGACAACGTCGTTCGCCAGCGCGGCGTAATTTTTGGCCATCGGGTGTGATCCTGTTATCGTTGTGAGAAGTGTAGGAAACCGGTTCCACATAATCATCATGAGTTTCTATTGGTGAAACAATAGCGATTTTGTGGATTTTTTCGTTTCGTGATGGCGATCGCATGAAGCGACTAAAAGCGTGATATCGCCGCTGCGACAATTTTTCTGCGGTGCAGTACACTGCGCCCATTAGTGTCAAACGGAATAACAACATGACCACGATGCTGGAAGTGGCGAAGCGGGCGGGCGTTTCGAAAGCGACGGTCTCCAGGGTGCTGTCCGGGAACGGCTATGTCAGCCAGGAGACCAAAGACCGGGTGTTTCAGGCCATCGAAGAGAGCGGCTACCGCCCTAATTTGCTGGCGCGCAACCTGGCGACACGGCGCACCCAGACGCTGGGGCTGGTGGTGACCAACACCCTTTATCACGGCGTCTACTTTAGCGAGCTGCTGTTTCACGCCGCGCGGATGACCGAAGAAAAGGGGCGACAGCTGATCCTGGCGGACGGCAAGCACAGCGCCGACGAGGAGCGCGAGGCGATCCAGTATCTGCTCGACATGCGCTGCGACGCGGTGATCATCTACCCGCGTTTTCTCAGCGTGGAGGAGATGGACGAGATCGTCGAGAAGTGCGAACAGCCGATTATGGTGCTCAACCGGCGCCTGCGAAAACACAGCAGCCACAGCGTCTGGTCAGATCATAAGGCCTCCTGCCAGGACGCCGTATCGCAGCTGATTGATAAAGGCCATCGTGACATTGCGTTTATCACCGGTTCGCTGGACTCCCCTACCGGGGTTGAGCGCCTTTCCGGCTACAAAGACGCCCTGGCGCAGCAGGGCATTCCGCTGCGTGAGGGGCTGATTGCGCAGGGGAAATGGAACCCGGCCAGCGGCGCGGCGGCGGTGTCTGAGCTGTTAGCGCGCGGCGAGCGCTTTACGGCGCTGGTGGCGAGCAATGACGATATGGCCATCGGCGCCATGAAGCAGCTTCACGACAGCGGCATCGCCACGCCGCAGGCGGTTTCGGTGATTGGCTTCGACGACGTGGCTATCGCGCCGTACGTTCAGCCCTCGCTCTCCAGCGTGCGTATTCCGGTGACGGAGATGATCAAAGAGACCATCAGCCGCCTGATCTTCATGCTCGACGGCGGCGAGTTTAAATATCAGCAAACCTTCGCCGGGGAGCTTATCCTGCGTGATTCCGTGATTGACGGTCCGCACCGCTGACGTCGACAGCCGTCATCGTCAGTTATGACGATGACGGCACAGCACATCTTTCTCAAGTTTAGATAAATCAATAAGTTAAAAACTGGCACGGTTTATGAATAGCTCCGCGCATGACCGTAATGCTGGAGAAGCAGATGAACCGTTTTATGATGGCCGATGCCAGTAAGTGTATTGGCTGCCGGACCTGTGAAGTCGCCTGTGTTGTATCCCATCAGCCGGATCAGGATTGTTCCTCCCTGACCCCGGAAGCCTTCCTGCCGCGTATTCACGTGATTAAGGGCGTGAATATTTCCACCGCCGCGATTTGCCGCCAGTGCGAAGATGCGCCCTGCGCCAACGTCTGCCCGAACGGGGCGATTAAGCGCGAGAAAGGCTTTGTGCACGTTATGCAGGAGCGCTGCATCGGGTGTAAAACCTGCGTGGTCGCCTGCCCGTACGGCGCGATGGAGGTGGTGGTACGCCCGGTGGTGCGCAACAGCGGAATGGGGCTGAGCGTGCGCGCAGACAAAGCCGAGGCCAACAAATGCGACCTCTGCTACCACCGCGAGGCGGGTCCGGCCTGCATGGAGGCCTGCCCGACGCACGCGCTGGTCTGCGTGGATCGCGACAAGCTTGAGCAGATGAGCGCAGAAAAGCGCCGTCGCGCGGCGTTCGACACCTCGTCGTCACTGCTGTTTTAGCGCGTGATGAGCGCTAACGGCGTACAGCTGCGGGTGCGCGGCAAGGTGCAGGGCGTGGGGTTTCGCCCCTTCGTCTGGCAGCTTGCGCACCAGCTTGAGCTGGCGGGGGACGTCTGCAACGACGGGAAGGGCGTGCTGGTGCGTCTCGCGGGTGATGGGGGGCATTTCGCCGCGAGGCTGCGCCAGGACTGCCCACCGCTGGCCCGCATTGACCATGTTGACGTGCAGCCGTTCACCTGGCCGAGCCTGCCTGAAGCGTTCGTTATCCGCCACAGCGCGGGCGGTGCGATGGAGACCCAGATCGTGCCGGATGCCGCCACCTGCCCGGCGTGTCTGGCCGAGATGCGCGACCCTCACGCGCGCCGCTACCGCTATCCGT
Organism: uncultured Enterobacter sp.; assembly: GCA_946477805.1. Taxonomy (GTDB): domain Bacteria; phylum Pseudomonadota; class Gammaproteobacteria; order Enterobacterales; family Enterobacteriaceae; genus Enterobacter. Next base: position 1,110 of record CAMKZP010000228.1, on the reverse strand, counting down.
TCATCAACTGCACCCACTGCGGCCCGCGGTTTACCATTATTCGCGCCATGCCCTACGACCGCCCGGCGACATCGATGGCGACGTTCCCGCTCTGCCAGCCGTGTGAAGCGGAGTATCGCAACCCCGCTGACCGGCGCTTTCACGCCCAGCCGGTAGCCTGCCCGGACTGCGGCCCTGCGCTGGCGTGGCAGGCCGGGGATGCCCGCTGCACGCAAGACGCGGCGCTGCGGGCGGCAGCGGCGATGCTGCAAGGCGGCGGCATTGTCGCGGTTAAAGGACTGGGCGGTTTTCACCTCGTCTGCGACGCGCTAAATCCGCGGGCGGTACAGACGCTGCGGGCGCGCAAGCAGCGCCCGACGAAACCGCTGGCGGTGATGATCCCCGATGCGGATGCCCTGCCGGAGGCTATTAAGACGCTGTTGAGCACCGCCGCTGCGCCGATTGTCCTGACGCCCAAAGCCTCTCTTCCGCCGTTTCCCGAGGAGATTGCGCCGGGGCTGGATACGATCGGCGTGATGCTGCCCGCCAACCCGCTGCAGCATCTGCTGATGATGGACTGCCAGCGCCCGCTGGTGATGACCTCCGGCAACCTCAGCGGCAGGCCGCCAGCCGTCGACAACGGGCAGGCGCTGGCGGAGCTTAGCGACATCGCGGACGGCTTTCTGCTGCACGACCGCGACATTCTGCAGCGGATGGATGATTCGGTGATGGATCGGGACGGCGCGATGCTGCGCCGCGCGCGCGGTTTTGTGCCCGACGCCATCGCGCTGCCGCCCGGTTTTGACGCTATCCCCGCCATGCTCTGCACCGGCGCGGAAATGAAAAATACCTTCTGCCTGGTCCGCGGGAACCAGGCGGTATTGAGCCAGCATTTTGGCGATCTCAGTGACGAGGGCGTAGAGGCGCAGTGGCGCGGGGCGCTCTCAATGATGCAGCAGATCTACGCCTTTCAGCCAGCGCGCGCGGTGTGCGATGCTCATCCGGGGTACCGCGCTCGCCGGTGGGCGCAAGACCGGGCGCTGCCCGTCGAAACGGTACTGCACCACCATGCTCATGCCGCGGCCTGCCTCGCTGAAAACGGCTGGCCGCGGCATGAGCATGGTGGTGCAG
>CAMKZP010000227.1 GCA_946477805.1 uncultured Enterobacter sp. | reverse complement strand
GTGCGTGCGATCACAAAGTGCAGCATAGTAGCCAGAAAATCCAGCCATTGCCAGTTGGCTTTCGCAATCCCCTACAAACAATCCATCATTAAATTTCACAATTACAATAATTTCGTAACCTTTAAACAATATTTAAAAGTTGCTACCGTTCCCCCGCAGCTTTTTTCACCTGCACTTTCCACGCATCACGCACTATTACACTAAGGCATAAATTATGAAAAAAATGACTGCCATGCTCTTTTCTCTGGCCGTTGGGCTTAGCACCGTCTCAATGGCGGCGAAAGCAGACGCACCTAAAGAGCAGGAAACGGACGTCCTTTTAATTGGCGGCGGTATCATGAGCGCCACGCTGGGAACCTATCTTCACGAACTGCAGCCAGACTGGTCGATGACCATGGTCGAGCGCCTCGACGGCGTGGCGCAGGAGAGCTCAAACGGCTGGAACAACGCCGGTACCGGGCATTCGGCACTCATGGAACTGAACTACACGCCGCAGAAAAAGGACGGTTCCATTAGTATCGAGAAGGCGGTAGAGATCAACGAAGCGTTCCAGATCTCCCGTCAGTTCTGGTCTCATCAGGTTAACAGCGGCGTGATGCACGATCCGCACTCCTTCATTAACACCGTGCCGCACATGAGCTTTGTGTGGGGCGACCAGAACGTGAATTTCCTGCGCGCGCGCTACGCTGCGCTGCAGCAGAGCACCTTGTTCCGCGGCATGAAATACTCGGAAGATCACGCCCAGATCAAAGAGTGGGCGCCGCTGGTCATGGAAGGCCGTGACCCGAATCAGAAAATCGCCGCGACCCGCACGGAAATCGGAACTGACGTTAACTACGGTGAAATCACCCGCCAGCTGGTGGGTTCTTTGCAGAAAAAAGAGAACTTTAACCTGCAGCTCAGCACCGAAGTGCGTGGTTTCAAACGCAATGCGGATAACAGCTGGAGCGTGACGGTTGCCGATCTGAAAAACAACGAAGCCGAGCGCGTCATCAAGGCGAAGTTTGTCTTTATCGGTGCGGGCGGCGCGGCGCTGAAGCTGCTGCAGGAGACCGGTATTCCAGAAGCGGACGACTATGCGGGCTTCCCGGTCGGCGGCCAGTTCCTGGTGTCGGAAAATCCGGACGTGGTGAACCGCCATCTGGCGAAAGTGTACGGCCAGGCTTCCGTGGGTGCGCCACCGATGTCCGTTCCGCACATTGATACCCGCATGCTGGACGGTAAACGCGTGGTGCTGTTCGGGCCATTCGCCACCTTCTCCACCAAATTCCTGAAAAATGGCTCCCTGTGGGATCTGCTCAGCGCAACTACCACCTCAAACGTGAAGCCAATGATGGACGTGGGCCTGGATAACTTCGATCTGGTGAAATACCTGATTAGCCAGGTGATGCTCTCTGACGACGACCGTTTTGAAGCGCTGAAGGAGTACTATCCGCAGGCGAAGAAAGAAGACTGGCGTCTGTGGCAGGCGGGTCAGCGCGTGCAGATTATCAAGCGCGATCCGAAAGAGGGCGGCGTGCTGCGCCTGGGTACGGAAGTGGTGAGCGATAAAGACGGTACCATCGCCGCGCTGCTGGGTGCTTCACCGGGGGCGTCAACCGCTGCACCAATCATGCTGCACCTGATGGAAAAAGTGTTTAAAGATAAGGTCGCAAGCCCGGAATGGCAGGCGAAGCTGAAAACCATTATCCCATCCTACGGTACGAAGCTGAACGGCAACGTTGACGCCACGGAGCAGGAGCTGGAATACACCAGCCGCGTTCTGCAGCTGCAATACATCAAGCCGCAGGCCGCAGCGGATGCTGCACCAAAGGCAGAGCTGAAGCCACAGGCGGAAAATAAACCTGTTGCGGATATCGCGCTGTAAAATATAAAGGCCGGGTGGCGCTGACGCCTACCCGGCCTGTTTTTAACGGACGACGTTTTAACGAACTACCGCCTGACCGACGCTCTCATCCGCCTTCCACACGCGATATTTCACATCCACGTTTTCTGGCGTGTACACCACGATCGGCAACTTGCTGTTGTAACGCAGCAGGCTATTGTCGCCCAGATACGCGGTCACGAATTTCTGCTCTTTTTTACCGTCCGGGCAGGCCATCATGGTGGAGACCGGCGACGTCACTTTATCAAAGACGTAGTAATCATAGCCCCAGCCTTCCAGCGTTTTGCTTTCCAGGCGGCCGCCCAGGCGGTGCTGGTTGCAGTCCACTTCCAGCGTTTGGCCGATTAACAGCTCAACCTTAAAGTTTGCTTCATCCTGCTGAACAGGCAGCTGGATCACCTGGCGCTTCATCCCTTTTTCCGCTTGCGGGAACGGCGCTACTTTTTCCAGCGGCTGCTGCTTAGCGGTGTCGTTCGCAAAAGCGCTGGCACTGACGCAGGCAGCGGCGACGAGGGCGATGGCAAATTTAGGTGCGTTTTTCACAGTTATTCCTTTATGTCAAAACGTTCATGACAAGATTAGCATAACGCCAGTCAATGAATGGATTGATTTACCTACATTTTCAAAATGGTTAGTCAAATAAACTGGTGTTTTGGTTGTCTGGTGGTTGATTGTGCTGGTGTGGAGTCAGGGGGGAGATCGTGTTATTTTAAGTGCCAATAATGTTATTCATCTGTAAAGGGAAGAGAGATGGTTCGCGCGAAACTCAAAACAGCTGAAGGCCGGAAATTCCTGCTGGCGCTGATGGTTGTATTTATGATTGCCGTCGCCTGCGTCGGGCGGGCAACCATCGTCGGCGTGATTGAACAATACAACATCCCGCTCTCACAGTGGACAACCAGCATGTATGTTCTGCAGTCCGCGATGATCTGCGTTTATAGCCTGGTATTCACCGTTCTGCTTGCTATTCCGCTGGGGATTTACTTCCTGGGCGATCGTGAAAAGCACTAAGTCAGGGTTATGTATAGCTAGCCAGGCTCTGCACTTCATCGGCTGCCGTGAGGTTGATAATCTCTGGTTTCTGCGAAAGTGCCATTTAAAAAGGGCTCCATGACAAGCATGGAGCCCTTTTTTAGTACCCACCGGATTGGTTAAGCGATCCTTGATCGACATTGCCCTGACCGGTTGGTTTTTTTATTTGGTCGGCACGAGAGGATTTGAACCTCCGACCCCCGACACCCCATGACGGTGCGCTACCAGGCTGCGCTACGTGCCGACGCATAAAATGAATACTACTCGATTCCTTTTCGATTGCAAGAGGAAGAGCGTGCTAACTGGTTTATAATTAATCAGTTAGCGATAAAGCGCTTCTCATCCGTCAGTACCTGCAGAAGAAGGCTTAGCTGCGGCTTCTGGTCTTTAATCTTTTCACCGTCGAGACTATACGTCTGATAGTTCCCGTTGCTGTTAAGCACCAGCGTCAGCTCTGGCGTTGTCACCGCCAGCGTGTTACCGCCCGCTGCCGTCACCCAGTTGTGACGACGCGTGGCGCTAAACAGATCCTGCCCCTGCGAGTATTCGTTCGCTGGCGTGCTGACGTGCAGCAGGCGTTGCATCAGCGTGGTCATCACGTCTTTATGGTCGGTGAGCATAGAGATGCGCTGCGCCGGGGTACCCGGCCAGTGGATAACCAGCGGCACATGCAGGTTTGGACGTGACCAGTCCATACCCTTTTTCTCGTCGCCCAGCGGGATGCCGTGTCCCGCGGTAACGATCACCACGGTGTTGTCCAGTTTGCCTGATTCGCGCAGGGCGTCCAGCACGCGGCTAATCTGCGCGTCGACATCACCTGCCGCGCGGGCGTAACGACGCGCGAACCCTTTTTGATTGCTGTCATCAAGCGTTGTGCCGTTAAAGGCAACCCAGGAGAACCAGCGGTTGTCTTCCTGCGCGTAGCGTTGCAGCCAGTTTATCCACTGGTTGGCGGTCTGCGCGTCGGACTGGCTCTGCGCGGCCGGCAGCGAGAAATCAGAGAGCAGCGCCTGACGATACAGCGAGCTGTTAAAGCCATCGGAAGAGAACAGCCCTAACTGATAGCCCTGCTGATTGAGGCCGGTAATCAATGCGGCAGGAATACGCGCGGACAGTACGCCGTCCATATACCCGGACGAGATGCCATAGAACAGGCCGAAGATACCCGCATCGGTCGAGTTACCGGAGCTCATATGCTGGGTGAACGAAATGTTTTTCTCCGCAAATTCGGCAAGGGCAGGCATCTGCTTCTCGTAGCGGGAATAGTTCAGGCCATCAACGGTGATCAGCAGGACGTTTTGGCCCCGGCCCATGTCACGGTAGCGCAGTTCGCTGAGCGGGTACTGCACGCTGACCGCTTCCGGATTACCTTGCTCAACCAGGCGGCGCTGGTACTCCTGCGCATCCAGCAGGCCGTGTTTCTCAAGAAAGCGGCGCGCCGTCATAGGATAGGAGAGCGGCAGGTTAGCGCGCTGCATGGTAATAGGGCGATAGAAGTTCGCATCCGCCCAGATGTACATCAGGTGCGAACCAATAAATGAGAGAAAGAACAGCGCTGCGACGGGCTTCGCATAATGGCGACGCCGGGTCAAACTGCGCAGCTTTTGCCAGCTCCACGTCGCGAACAGCATTTCAATCAGAAGGATGATCGGGACGCTGATGAACATCAGCTGCCAGTCGCGCGCGGTCTCGTTCTGATCGGGGTTAATCACCAGCTCCCAGACGATAGGGTTGAGGTGCAGGTGAAACCGGGTAAACACTTCGCTGTCGATGAGCAAGAGCGTCATGCCCGCGGTCGCGAGGATCGCGGACAAGAACCGCATCAGACGCTGGGACATGACGATAAACGTCAGCGGGAACAGGATCAGCAGATAGGTGGCGAACACCAGAAAGCTAAAGTGGCCGACAACGCTCATCCAGGAGTAGATACGCCCGGTTAGCGTGGTAGGCCAGTCTGCCACAAACAGATAACGGCAGCCGATCGCCGTCGCCAACAGAATGTTGAACAGGGCAAACCAGTGCCCCCAACTGACCATCTGGGAGACTTTTTCACGGTAGCGCTGACGGTTCGTCACCATAAACTGTTGTTCGTTTCTCTTAGTGTGCCTGGTCGTCGCTAACGGAGGACTGCAGGGCCTGGGCGAAAGATTTGGCGATCGCCTGACGCTGAGCCGGAGCAACGCTGGTATTAATAAGGTTGGTGACCATATTTCCCAATACCATCAGGGAAAGATCGGTCGGCGTTTTATGTTTTTCCAGTACGTTGACCAGCTCACTGAGCAGTTGTTCAACGTGTTCGTCACTGTAGCGGGAATGTTGTGGCATAAATCAAAATCAGTTTGTTGAGAGAAGGGCGACATATTACCGTAGCAACAGCTTTTTTTCCCCTTTTTTATCTTCTGTTGCACACATGCGCTGGTGGTGGTTGAATACCGCCCGGTCTAAAAGGAGAGTTTATCATGAGTCTGGAAATCAACCAGATTGCCCTGCACCAGCTTATCAAGCGTGATGAGCAAACCCTTGAAGTGGTGCTTCGCGATTCGTTACTTGAACCCACGGCTACCGTTGTGGAAATGATGGCGGAGCTTCACCGCGTCTACAGTGCTAAAAATAAAGCCTACGGTCTGTTTAGCGAAGAGAGCGAGCTGGCTGATAGCCTGCGCCTTCAGCGTCAGGGTGAAGAGGATTTCCTGGCATTTAGCCGCGCAGCAACCGGACGGTTGCGCGACGAGCTGGCGAAGTATCCCTTTGCCGATGGCGGAATCGTCCTGTTCTGCCATTACCGCTACCTGGCGGTGGAATACCTGCTGGTGACCGTGCTGAACAATTTAAGCAGCATGCGCGTGAACGAGCAGCTGGACATTAGCTCCACGCACTATCTCGATATCAACCATGCGGATATCGTGGCGCGCATCGATTTGACCGAGTGGGAAACCAATCCGGAGTCCACCCGCTACCTGACCTTCCTGAAAGGACGCGTGGGGCGCAAAGTGGCGGATTTCTTTATGGATTTCCTCGGCGCCAGCGAGGGTCTGAACGCCAAAGCGCAGAACAAAGGTTTGCTGCAGGCCGTTGATGACTTTACGGCAGAAGCGCAGCTCGATAAATCTGAACGCCAGACCGTGCGTCAGCAGGTTTACAGCTATTGCAACGAACAGCTGCAGGCGGGCGAAGAGATTGAGCTGGAGTCGCTCTCTAAAGAGCTGGCGGGCGTGAGCGAAGTAAGCTTCCAGGAATTCACCGCGGATAAGGGCTACGAGCTGGAAGAGAGCTTCCCGGCGGACCGCAGCACGCTGCGTCAGCTGACGAAATTTGCCGGCAGCGGCGGTGGGTTAACCATCAACTTTGACGCCATGCTGCTCGGGGAGCGTATTTTCTGGGATCCGGCCACCGACACGCTGACCATTAAAGGCACGCCGCCAAACCTGCGCGATCAGCTGCAGCGCCGGACGTCTGG
>CAMKZP010000226.1 GCA_946477805.1 uncultured Enterobacter sp. | reverse complement strand
ACGAGATTTCTGCCTGTCTCGTGGGCTCGGAGATGTGTATAAGAGACAGGTGAATCCTTGCACCACGCGCAGCTGACCGAAGCGGTGAACCCGTTCAACCCTAACTCAAGGGAGCTGTACAACCAGCTTCAGGGCATGGGAATGACGGAACAGCAGGCGTCAGGGTGGATTGCCCAGCAGATCACCAACCAGGGACTGATTATCTCTGCCAACGAGATTTTCTGGATATCCGCAGGGATCTTTATCGTCCTGCTAGGGCTGGTGTGGTTCGCGAAACCGCCGTTTGGCGCCGGTAGCGGGGGCGGGGGCGCGCACTAGCCCTATGCGCGGCTACGCCTTACCCGGCCTACGATCGTAGGCCCGGTAAGCACAGCGCCACCGGGCAACTTCCACGGATGTCCAAAACGCAACAGCGATTGTCAGTTCCGATAAAGCAGCGCTCCTGAAATCCCTTCACGATAGTGAAAAGACAACAGGAGCGCATCATGCTGAACACACCCGCCGACAAATACCGGCCCTACCCCACCGTTTCACTGCCCGACCGCCGCTGGCCCGAACAGCGCATCACCCGCGCGCCGCGCTGGCTCTCAACCGACCTGCGCGACGGCAACCAGGCGCTCGCGGAGCCAATGGACAGCGCGCGCAAGCTGCAGCTCTGGGACCTGCTGCTCGGCTGCGGGTTCAAAGAGATCGAGGTCGCCTTCCCGTCCGCCTCGCAGACGGACTTCAACTTTGTCCGCCAGCTGATTGAAGAGAACCGCATTCCGGATGACGTGACCATTCAGGTGCTGACCCAGGCGCGGGAGGATCTCATTACTCGCACCTTTGAATCCCTGCGCGGGGCGAAGCGGGCCACCGTCCATCTGTATAACGCCACCGCCCCGCTGTTTCGCCGCCTGGTGTTCGGCATGGAGAAGGCGCAGATCGTCGAGCTGGCGACGCGCTCCACGCGGCTTATCCGCACGCTGTGCGAAGAGAACCCCGATACCCGCTGGCAGTACGAGTACTCTCCGGAAACCTTCTGCTTTACCGAACCGGAATTTGCGCTGGAGATTTGTGAGGCGGTGGCGGAAATCTGGCAGCCGTGCGCCGAGCGCCCGATGGTGATCAACCTGCCCGCCACCGTCGAGGTGAGCACGCCGAACGTCTATGCCGACCAGATCGAGTATTTCTGCCGCCGCTTCAGCCGCCGCAGCGACGTCTGCATAAGCGTACACCCGCATAACGACCGCGGTACCGGCGTCGCCAGCGCAGAGCTGGCGGTAATGGCGGGCGCCGACCGCGTCGAAGGGTGCCTGTTCGGCAACGGCGAGCGCACGGGCAACGTCTGTCTGGTGACGCTGGCCATGAACCTCTACAGCCAGGGCGTTAGCCCGAATCTGGACTTCAGCGACATGAATCGCGTGGTGGAAGTGGTGGAGGCCTGCAACCAGCTGCCGGTGCACCCGCGTCATCCCTGGGCCGGCCGTCTGGCCTACACCGCCTTCTCCGGCTCGCACCAGGATGCGATCAAAAAAGGCTTCGACGCCCGCCGGCCCGGCGAGCGCTGGGAGATGCCCTATCTTCCCGTCGATCCGCAGGACATCGGCTGTACTTACGAAGCGGTGATCCGCGTGAACAGCCAGTCCGGCAAAAGCGGCAGCGCCTGGCTCATTGAGCAAAACCACGGTCTGAAATTGCCCCGTGCGCTGCAGCAGGACTTTAGCCAGCACGTGCAGCACGAAACCGACAGTCACGGGAAGGAGATGACGCAAAATGCCCTCTGGCAGCTTTTCCGCAGCCGCTACGGGCTGGTGGCGACGCCGCCCTTTGCGCTGCAGCGTATCGCAGCGACAGCCAGCAGGACGGCCAGCTGCGTTTGACCGCAAGCGTCGCCACCCAGGGGGGAACGCGCCAGCTTGAAGGCCAGGGGAACGGGCTGCTCTCCGCCGCGGCTCAGGGATTAAGCCGCTGGATTAACGCGCCGTTTGTGATTAAGGATTATCACGAGCACACGCTGGGCGAGCGCAGCGACAGCCGTTCGGTCGCCTATATCCGCTGCCTGTTCCAGGACGGCAGCAGCAGCTGGGGCGTGGGTATTGACAGCGACGTGGCGCGCGCGTCGCTTCAGGCGCTGTTTAACGCCGTCAGTCATTCCTGAAATAATCGCTGGGGGAAATGCCCATCACCCGGCGGAACATCGCGGTGAACGCGCTGTGGCTACCGTAGCCCAGCTCCAGCGCGACGCGTAATACCGGCTGGCCCTGCGCCAGCCGCACCAAGGCTTCCAGCAGCCGTGCCCTTCTCACCCATTCGCCGTAGCTTAGCCCCGTCTGCTGCTGGAAATGGCGGTTCAGGGTACGCTCGCTCATGCCCATCATGCTTGCGGCCTGCGTGCTGCTCCAGCGCTCCCCTGCATTTTGCCGTATCTGCTGGCAAAGGTGGCGCAACGGCTCGCTTTCCGGCTCCGGCAGGTGAAACGGCAGCACCGGCATGGTGCGGATCTCATCGAGGATCAGCTCATAGACCCGCTCATCGCGGCTGCCGGGGGAGTAAGATTCAGGGAGGGAAAGGGAGGCGAGGATCAGCTCGCGGAGCAGCGGTGAGATTTGCACGATCTGACAGGCTGCCGGGAGATCGGCGCGCGCCAGCGGATCGATAAACAGCGTGCGGGCGGCAACGTTACCGGTGATCCGTAGCGCGTGCTGCGTGCCGGCAGGCAGCCAGACGCCGCGGCCGGGCGGCACAACCCACCAGCCTGAGGCGGTATCCACCCGCACGACACCGCTCAGGCTGTGCAGCAGCTGCGCACAGTCGTGCTGATGCCAGGGCTCGCTGTCGCCATGAACGTAGTCATGGGCGAACGGTACGAGCGGACGATGGGTAAAGGAGAAGGTTGCGGTTGTAGTCATGGGCTAAACCACCCTCACCCTACCCTCTCCCTTAGGGAGAGGGAAAAGGCGCACTAGATGTGCAGTTCCTGCAGTTTCTCTTTCGGCAGCGCCAGCTCGTCGTTGCTGTTCACGCGAACGTCACGTTCGATGATGTGACGGGCGATCTCCTGCGCCTCTTCCAGAGAGTGCATCTGGTAAGTACCGCACTGGTAAACGTTCAGCTCTGGGATCTGGTTCTGCTCTTTCACCTTCAGCACGTCCTGCATCGCCGCTTTCCACGCCTCTGCAACGCGCTTCTCGTCAGGCACGCCAATCAGGCTCATGTAAAAACCGGTACGGCAGCCCATCGGGGAGATGTCGATGATCTCAACCCCGTTGCCGTTCAGGTGATCGCGCATGAAACCGGCAAACAGGTGCTCCAGCGTGTGAATGCCTTTTTCCGGCATCACTTCTTTGTTCGGCACGCAGAAGCGCAGATCGAAAACGGTGATCGTGTCGCCGTGCGGGGTGTGCATGGTCTTCGCCACGCGGACTGCAGGTGCTTCCATACGGGTATGGTCGACAGTAAAGCTATCTAATAACGGCATACGTCACCTCCGATAGTGATTTTTTTTAAAATAAACTGAACTCTTCTACAGAATGCGCGTCTGAGTATATGAAAGACGCGCATTTGTTATCATCATCCCTGAATTCAGAGATGTATATTTTGGCCACAGCGATGTGGCCTTTTTCTTTTTCAGCTTACGCCTGCTTTGCCAGAAACGCCTCAAACGACTCGGTATCCGCCGCTTCAACCTCTTTCTGACGCGCAGCGGACGCATCGCGCTCCGCGACAAAATCCGCTTCGCTTAACACTTCCAGCGGCTCCTGCATCAGCGTCTCACGGTATTCTGCCGCGAGCGAACGTCCGGTGCCGCCAATGCCCTGATCGATCATAGAACGCAGAATGCGCGCTGAGAACGTCAGTTCAGGGTTATCAAATGACTCAACCAGCTGGTCGCAAACGGTTTGATACGCGTCACCGCCGTACACGCCGTCCATCGTCTGGGCCACGCGCTTCAGATCGCGGAACAGATCTTTACCCACTTTGGCCAGCGGGAACTGCGCCGTTTCACAGCCTATGCCTAACGTCAGGCCCGGCTTACGCCCTTCCAGAATCACGCGGTTCCAGTTGGTGCGGGTGCAGAGCAGCTCATCTGAACTCATTTCCGGTGCATCCGCCAGCACGCACCAGACCATAAACAGATCCAGGAAACGCACCTGCTGTTCATCCACACCGATCGGTGAGAACGGATTAATGTCCAGCGAGCGCACTTCAATATACTCAATTCCCCCGCGCGCAAGCGCATCCGACGGCGTTTCACCGCTGCGGGTGACGCGTTTTGGGCGAATCGGCGCGTACAGCTCGTTTTCAATCTGCAGCACATTGCTGTTGATCTGCAGGCGCTTACCGTCTTTTTCGAGGCCGATTTTCTCGTACTCTTCCGACGGCGTTTTGATCGCCCGCTTCAATCCTGCCACATACTCGTGCAATTCGTTAAACGTAATACCGAGATTGCTTTGCGATTTATTGGTATAGCCGAGATCGCTCAGGCGCAGAGAGGTGGCGTACGGCAGGTAGTACATGCCGCACTCGGTCTTCTCGAACGGCAGCGTGGTCGGTTTACCCTGCAGGAAGGAAGAGCAGATTGCCGGGGAAGCCCCAAACAGATAAGGGATCACCCAGCCGAAGCGGTAGTAGTTGCGGATCAGTCGCAAGTAGCCCGCGGAGATCGCCTCTTTATCCGCTTCACCGCATTTCGCCTGCCAGAATGCCATCGGCAGTGAAAAATTGTAGTGCACGCCAGAAATGGTCTGCATCAGCGCGCCGTAGCGGTTTTTCAGCCCCTCGCGATACAGCGTTTTCAGCTGACCAATATTCGATGTGCCGTATTGCGCCAGCTCAATATCCTGCCCCTGCTCGATGTAGCACGGCATGCTCAGCGGCCACATGCGCTCGTCGCCCAGATTACGGGCGGTGAAGCGATGGACATCGCGTAAAAGCGTCAGCATGCGATCGATATCGCCCTCCACCGGGGTGATGAACTCCAGCAGCGCTTCGGCGAAATCGGTTGTGATCCATTTATGCGTCAGCGCCGAGCCTAGCGCCTTCGGATGGCCCGTTGTCGCTAAGCTGCCGTCCGCGTTAACGCGCAGCGTTTCGCGCTCAAGACCACGCTGAATACCCTTCAGAGCCTGAGGGTGGTTTTCCAGCCAGGCCAGCGCCTGTGATACGTCCGGGATCAATTTGACCTCCCGCCTGTCAAAAAATTGTCACTTAGCATAATTGTAATGGTTGACGATTGAAGGTCGCGAATTCATTCCACCAATTAGTGCCACCACGTCATACCCTGTAGCGTTACCCATGCCAGCAAAACATAGCGTAACGCCTTGCCAAGGCACAAAAAAAAGAGCACCGGTCCCCAGGAGATGCGCATCCATCCCGCCAGCAGACACAGTAAATCACCTATTACAGGCATCCAGCTTAATAACAGCGTGGCAGCGCCATAGCGTTTTAGCCAGCCGACCGCCTTTTCCTGCCAGCGCGATTTCTCGCGTAGCGGAAAGAAACGCCCAAGAATAACGTTAGTCAGCCCCCCAAGGCTATTACCCATTGTTGCTATTAATACCAGAAGCCAGGGCTGACTTACGCCGGACAACAGCATCGCCACCAGCACTACTTCCGAATTTCCCGGCAAGAGCGTGGAGCTTAGGAAACTGCTGGCGAATAATGAAGCAAGTGACAGCGCGTCACTCACAGTAAGCGAACGTCCACTGCCGTCATTCCGGCATCGTGCGCGGCCTGAATGCCAAAATCAGCATCTTCAAATACCACGCACTTCGCCGCGGGTACACCCATTAACTCTGCGCAGAGCAGGAAGGTGTCCGGTGCGGGCTTATGATGTTTAACATGATCGGCGGCAACGACGGCAGAAAAATAGTGACGCAGCCCAAGGTGATTGAGCAGCGCTTCTGCAATCGCGCTTTCACTGCCCGTCCCCACCGACATCGGCCGACGCCCGTGCCACTCTTTGACCACATCAATCAGCGGTAAAGGACGCACGGTATCTAAAAGCATGGCTTTTACCGCATCGGTTTTTTCACGTGCGAGCAGGTGTGGATCGAGATCGGCCTGATTCAGTTCAATCACGGCCTGAGCAATACGCCAGGTTGGGGATCCGTTGAGGGCAATCATCGCCTGAAGGTCGAAACGCATACCGTAGCGACCCAGAACGTCAGTCCAGGCTTTACGATGCGTGGGTTCGGTATCCAGCAGAGTGCCATCCATATCGAAGATCAAACCGTCATACTGTGCGTACATCGTGCTCTCGCTAACCGATTAACAAAGCATTACTTTATCGTAAACGGTGGTTTTTGTCGCTGAAAGAGAGTGGATTGCTGACGGAACGTCGAAGGAATAAACAAAGAAGGAGAATATGGTGCATCCGGGAGGATTCGAACCTCCGACCGCTCGGTTCGTAGCCGAGTACT
>CAMKZP010000225.1 GCA_946477805.1 uncultured Enterobacter sp. | reverse complement strand
GGGTAAGTGGGTCAGGGCGTTGAGGTCCAGCGAGGTCAGTAAGTTCTGACCTTACTGACCTCGCTGGACCTCAACGCCCTGACCCACTTACCCGCAGCAAAAAGCAGGGAAGAAGAGCAGTCCGCGCTGGATAACGGCCTAAACCTGCTGGTGAAAAACATAGCGCTGCGCGCGCTGGACAGCGACAGCACCGCCAGCGCTATTCTCGACGCGCATCGCTCGCTGGCGACGGATGCCTCATTGCGACAGCACCTTCTTACCGGCGTGAACCAGGGGCTGAGCTGCGCGCAGGCGACAGTCGCCACCGCCAACCATTTCTGCGCTGAATTCTCCCGTTCCAGCAGCAGCTACCTGCGGGAACGCGTGCTGGATGTGCGCGACGTTTGCTATCAGCTTTTGCAGCAGATCTACGGGGAGCAGCGTTTCCCGGCGCCGGGCCAGCTGACGCAGCCGAGCGTTTGTCTTGCAGACGACCTCACTCCCGGTCAGTTCCTGGAACTCGATAAAACCTTACTTAAAGGGCTGCTGTTAAAAAGCGGCGGCACAACCTCGCACACCGTTATTCTTGCACGCTCTTTTAATATTCCCACGCTGGTCGGCGTCGACGGCGAGAGCCTGCTGCAGTGGCGGAATAAAACCGTCTTTATCGATGGCAATGCCGGCGCGGTGGTGGTAAATGCCCACGATGCGGTCGTGCGTTACTACCGTCAGGAAGCACGGGTACAGCAGGCGCTACGCGAGCAGCAGCGCGTCTGGCTTGACCGGGAGGCCAGAACCGCCGACGGCCTGCGCATTGAAATTGCGGCCAATATTGCCCACGCGGTGGAAGCTCAGGCCGCGTTTGGAAACGGCGCTGAGGGCGTTGGCCTGTTTCGCACCGAAATGCTGTATATGGACCGCACCAGCGCACCCGGCGAAAGCGAGCTGTACAACATCTTTTGCCAGGCGATGGAAAGTGCTAACGGGCGAAGCATCATCGTGCGGACCATGGATATCGGCGGCGATAAGCCGGTGGAATATCTGAATATTCCGGCGGAAAACAATCCGTTCCTCGGGTATCGCGCCGTGCGTATTTACGAAGAGTATGCCGCGCTTTTCACCACCCAGCTTCGGGCGATCCTTCGCGCCTCCGCTCACGGCAGCCTGAAGATCATGATCCCGATGATCTCATCCATGGAAGAGATCCTGTGGGTCAAAGAGAAGCTCGCCGAAGCGAAACAACAGCTTCGCGCAGAGCATATTCCTTTTGATGAAAAAATCCCGCTCGGCATCATGCTCGAAGTCCCCTCGGTGATGTTCATCATCGATCAGTGTTGCGAAGAGATTGATTTCTTTAGCATCGGCAGCAATGACCTGACGCAGTATCTCCTGGCGGTTGACCGCGACAACGCCAAAGTCACGCGCCATTACAACAGCCTGAACCCGGCCTTCCTGCGCGCGCTGGATTACGCGGTGCAGGCCGTTCATCGCCAGGGTAAATGGATTGGCCTGTGCGGCGAGCTGGGCGCCAAAGGCTCCGTGCTGCCGCTGCTGGTGGGGCTGGGGCTGGACGAGCTCAGTATGGGATCGCCCGCTATTCCGGCGACGAAGGCCCGCCTGTCACAGCTTGATAGCCGCGCCTGCCGCCAGCTGCTCAACCAGGCGATGGCGTGTCGCACCTCGCTTGAAGTAGAACACCTGCTCGCACAGTTCCGCATGAATCAGCAGGATACGCCGCTGGTCACCCCGCGCTGCATTTCGCTGGATAACGACTGGTACAGTAAAGAAGAGGTCATGAAGGGAATGACCGATAACCTGCTGCTCGCCGGGCGCTGCCGCTATCCCCGTAAGCTGGAGGCCGACCTGTGGGCGCGCGAAGCCGTTTTCCCCACCGGGCTGGGCTTTAGCTTCGCCATTCCGCACAGCAAATCGGAGCATATTGAACAATCCACCATCAGCGTAGCGCGCCTGAAATCCCCGGTTATGTGGGGCGATGAGGAGGCACAGTTCATCATCATGCTTACGCTGAACAAACACGCCGCGGGCGACCAGCACATGCGTATTTTTTCCCGCCTTGCGCGACGCATCATGCATGACGATTTCCGCAGCGCCCTGGTCAACGCCCGTTCAGAAGAGGCCATCGCCTCTCTGCTGGAACACGAATTAGAACTTTAATACGAGGAAAAATAATGGAACTGTACCTGGATACCGCCAACGTGGCGGAAGTTGAACGCCTGGCGCGCATTTTTCCGATTGCGGGCGTGACCACCAACCCGAGCATCATCGCCGCCAGCCGTGAATCCATCTGGGACGTGCTGCCGCGCCTGCAGCAGGCCATCGGGCCGGAAGGCACGCTGTTTGCCCAGACCATGAGCCGTGATGCGCAAGGCATGGTGGCGCAAGCCAAACGCCTCAGCAACGCCATTCCAGACATCGTGGTGAAAATTCCGGTGACGGCTGAGGGGCTTAGCGCGATTAAGGCGCTGAAAAACGAGGGCATCACCACGCTGGGCACGGCCGTTTACAGCGCCTCGCAGGGGCTGCTCGCCGCGCTGGCAGGGGCGAAGTATGTCGCCCCGTACGTTAACCGCGTCGATGCCCAGGGTGGAGACGGCATTCGCATGGTGCAGGAGCTGCAGTCCCTGCTCGAACTGCACGCGCCGGACAGCAGGGTATTGGCCGCCAGCTTCAAAACGCCGCGTCAGGCGCTGGACTGCCTGCTTGCCGGATGTGAAGCAATCACGCTTCCTTTAGATGTAGCGCAACAAATGCTCGGCACCCCGGCGGTAGAGTCAGCCATAGAGATGTTCGAGCAGGACTGGAAAAACGCGTTTGGTAACCTCAACCTCTAAGGGAGACATGTTATGGACCGTATCATTCAATCACCGGGCAAATACATTCAGGGCGCTGATGCGCTCACCCGTCTCGGCGACTATCTGAAGCCGCTGGCAGATCGCTGGCTGGTCGTCGGCGATAAATTTGTGCTGGGTTTTGCCGAAGAGACCCTGCGTAAAAGCTTTGAGCAAGCTGAACTTCATGCTGAAATCGCCCCCTTTGGCGGTGAATGTTCACAAAACGAAATCGATCGTCTGAAAAAGCTGGCCGACAGCGCCGACTGCCTGGCCGTGCTCGGCATTGGCGGCGGTAAAACCCTGGATACCGCCAAAGCGCTGGCCCACTTTATGGATGTGCCGGTCGCGATTGCTCCGACCATCGCCTCTACCGATGCGCCCTGCAGCGCCCTTTCCGTGATTTACACCGACAGCGGCGAGTTCGATCGCTACCTGATGCTGCCACATAACCCGAACATGGTTATCGTCGACACCAAAGTGGTGGCGGGCGCACCGGCACGCCTGCTGGCGGCGGGGATTGGCGACGCGCTGGCGACCTGGTTTGAAGCACGCGCCTGCTCGCGCAGCGGGGCAACCACCATGGCTGGGGGCAAATGCACCCAGGCAGCGCTCGCGCTGGCCGAGCTGTGTTTCAATACGCTGGTTGAAGAGGGTGAAAAAGCAATGCTGGCGGCCGAGCAGCACGTCGTAACACCCGCTCTCGAACGCATTATCGAAGCGAATACCTATCTCAGCGGCGTCGGTTTTGAAAGCGGCGGGCTGGCGGCGGCGCACGCTATTCACAACGGCATGACGGCGGTGCCGGACGCGCATCACTTCTATCACGGCGAAAAAGTCGCGTTCGGCACGCTAACGCAGCTGGTGCTGGAAAACGCGCCGGTTGAGGAGATCGAGACCGTCGCGGCGCTTTGTCACAGCGTCGGGTTGCCGATCACGCTGGCGCAGCTGAACATCAAAGAGGATATCCCGGCCAAAATGCGTTTGATCGCGGAAGCATCCTGCGCAGAAGGTGAAACCATCCACAACATGCCGGGCGGCGTGACGTCGGATCAGGTGTATGCGGCGCTGCTGGTGGCCGACCAGTATGGGCAGCGTTTCCTGCAGGAGTGGGAATAACAAAAAAGCCGGGTGGCGGCTACGCCTTCCCCGGCTTGCATGACTGGTCAAAAAAATCCCCGCCGCGGCGGGGATTTTGACTATTTCAGGTCAAACCGATCCAGATCCATCACCTTCGCCCATGCTGCCACGAAGTCACGGACGAACTTCTCGCTGGCATCGCTGCTGGCGTAAACTTCGGCCAGCGCGCGCAGGACGGCGTTGGAACCAAACACCAGGTCGGCGCGGGTCGCGGTGTATTTCACCTCACCGCTGGCGCGGTCACTGCCGGCAAACAGTTCGTTGGATTCGTCCGTCGCTTTCCACTGGGTGTTCATATCCAGCAGGTTCACGAAGAAATCGGTGCTCAGCACGCCTTCGCGGTCGGTGAAGACGCCGTTCTTGCTGCCGTCAAAGTTGGTGCCCAACACGCGCAGCCCGCCGATCAGCACCGTCAGCTCCGGCGCGGTCAGCGTCAGCTGCTGGGCTTTGTCGATCAGCAGTGACTCGGTGGTGGACACATCCACCTGCGCACGGTAGTTGCGGAAGCCGTCGGCAATCGGCTCGAGCAGGTTAAACATCTCGATATCCGTCTGATCCTGACGCGCATCGACGCGGCCCGGGGTGAAGGGTACGTTGACGTAAACGCCTGCGGCCTTCGCGGCCTGCTCAACCCCAACGACGCCCGCCAGCACGATAATATCGGCCAGTGAAGCTTTGTGGGATGACTTATAGATGTCTTCCAGTACTGGCAGCGCGCGCACGGCCGCGGCGTTAACATCCCAGCTACGCTGTGGCGCCAGCGCCAGACGCGCACCGTTTGCCCCGCCGCGCTTATCGCCGCCGCGGAAGGTTGACGCAGACGCCCAGGCAACGGAGACCAGCTCGCTCACGGAAAGACCGGAAGCCGCAATCTCAGATTTCAGGCTTTCAATATCTGCCGCGGTTGGGTGGAAGAACGGCTGCGGCAGCGGATCCTGCCAGATGAGCTCTTCTTTTGGCACTTCTGGCCCGAGGTAGCGAGAAATTGGCCCCATGTCGCGGTGGGTCAGCTTGAACCAGGCCCGCGCGAAGGCTTCGTTAAAGGCCTGCGGATCGTTCAGGAAGCGACGGGAAATTTTCTCGAACTCAGGGTCAAAACGCAGCGTCAGGTCGGTGACCAGCATAGTGGGTTTGCGTTTTTTCGACGGGTCGAACGGGTCAGGCATGATGTCCGGGGCATCTACCGCTTCAAACTGGATCGCACCTGCCGGGCTGCGGGTCTGTACCCACTCGTATTTGAACAGGTTCTCGAAGAAGTAGTTGCTCCACTGGGTCGGGGTTTGTGACCAGATGACTTCAAGGCCTGAGGTGATGGCGTCTGCGCCAATCCCCGTGCCGTGCGTGCTGGTCCAGCCCAGGCCCTGCGCTTCAATCGGTGACGCTTCCGGGTCTGTTCCCACGTGGGTGGCTTCACCCGCACCGTGGGTTTTACCCAGAGTGTGGCCGCCCGCAATCAGCGCTACGGTCTCTTCATCGTTCATACCCATGTTGCCGAAGGTGGCGCGAATAGCCGCCGCCGCAGACAGCGGATCGCCGCTGGCGTTTGGCCCTTCCGGGTTCACGTAAATCAGGCCCATTTCGGTGGCGGCCAGCGGGCGTTTTGCCAGCGCTTCCGGGTCACGGTGGGTCAGCCAGGCTTTTTCATCGCCCCAGTTCACGTCCAGATCCGGTTCCCAGACGTCTTCACGCCCGGCGCCAAAACCAAAGGTGCGGAAGCCGGAGTTTTCGAGCGCCACGTTACCCGCCAGGATAAAGAGGTCCGCCCAGGAGATTTTTTGGCCGTATTTTTGCTTGATAGGCCACAGCAGACGGCGGGCTTTATCCAGGCTGACGTTATCAGGCCAGGAGTTCAGCGGCGCAAAGCGCTGCTGTCCGCGTCCGGCGCCGCCGCGTCCGTCAACGGAGCGATAGGTACCCGCGCCGTGCCAGGCCATACGAATAAACAGGCCCGCATAGCTGCCCCAGTCGGCTGGCCACCAGGGCTGGGAATCGGTTAAAAGTGCTTTGAGATCGCCCTTGAGAGCAGAGTAATCAAGCTTGCTGAATTCTTTGCGGTAGTCGAAGTCTTCGCCCAATGGGTTAGAGCGGCTGGAATGTTGGTTCAGAAGGTCGATGCGGAGTTGCTTAGGCCACCACTCTTTACTGCCGGTGCCTGCACCTGCGCTATGATCGACGCCGCCCTGATGAAACGGGCATTTGCCGGCTGATGCCGCAGTGTTGGTTTCGTCTGACGTGCTCATTATTATGCTCCCTTTGCTGTGTTACCGTTACGATATACGCCCTTATTGATAAGGTATAGTTGGGATAACCCACAGATTCGATAGTTAATTCCGTTTAATTACACCTTGAAACTATGTGACTTTTTAAGTCATAAGCAGCATTGCCGATATGGCGGGAAAATAAAACCCTTATAAATCAAAAAAACCCTCCGAAGAGGGCTTTTTA
>CAMKZP010000224.1 GCA_946477805.1 uncultured Enterobacter sp. | reverse complement strand
CGTCGGCAGCGTCAGATGTGTATAAGAGACAGGTCAGAATTTTGTGCGGATAGGCCTGGTGGCCGACGTCCCAGATGAGCTGATCGAACGGCGTGTTATAGACGTAATGGAGCGCCACGGTCAGTTCAACCGTGCCAAGCCCGGAGGCGAAATGACCGCTAGAGCGGCTCACGCTGTCGAGCAGGTAGCGACGCAGTTCGTCGCACAGCTTCGGCAGGCTCTCTTTCGGCAACAGACGTAACTCCTGGGTGGAGTCAATTAACGCCAGCGTCGGGTATTTGGCAATATCAAAACTCATCAAAGGCTCATCGAGATAGGTTGTTTTATTTATCACGCTGGATTATGTAGTCCGCTAGCGCTTCCAGTGCCGAGGTATCCAGCGATTGCGCGGCCAGCTGGTTCAGAGACTGGCGGGCATCCTCTATCAGATCCCGGGCTTTACGTTGGGCTTGCTCAAGGCCCAGCAGGGCGGGGTAGGTACTCTTGCCAAGCTGCTGGTCCGCACCCTGACGTTTACCCAATGTTGCAGTATCGCCCACCACATCCAGAATGTCATCCTGAACCTGGAATGCCAGACCGATACTTTCTGCG
Source organism: uncultured Enterobacter sp. (assembly GCA_946477805.1). Taxonomy (GTDB): domain Bacteria; phylum Pseudomonadota; class Gammaproteobacteria; order Enterobacterales; family Enterobacteriaceae; genus Enterobacter. Next base: position 5,847 of record CAMKZP010000224.1, on the reverse strand, counting down.
TATCTGTCCAGAATCGGCAGCGCTTTGCGCCCCTGTTCCCCCGCGCTCAGGGCGCCCAGGCGAACGGCTGCACGGATCAGCGCGCCCGTTTTATGACGGTGAATGCGCTCAAGCTGTTCCAGATTCACCTGATGGCCTTCCGCTTCTAAGTCCAGCGCCTGACCGCCGCACATGCCCGCTACGCCGCTGGCCATCGCCAGTTCGGACACCATCGCCAGGCGATCGCGGTCGCTCACTTCAACCATCGGCGCGTCGCTCAAAATCGAGAATGCCAGCGTTTGCAGCGCGTCGCCCGCCAGAATAGCGTTGGCTTCGCCAAACTTGATATGGCAGGTTGGCTGGCCGCGCCGCAGATCGTCGTCGTCCATCGCCGGTAAATCATCGTGGATCAGCGAATAGGCATGGATGCACTCAACGGCGGCTGCCGGGGCGTCCAGCGTGGTCTCGCTGATGCCAAACATTTTGCCCGTGGCGTACACCAGGAACGGACGCAGGCGCTTACCGCCCAAGAGTGCGCCATAGTGCATGGCCTCAACCAGCGGAGTGTTCTGAAAAGGCTGTGGTGCAATAAACCGGCGCAGGGCGTCGTTGGCGCGAACGACGCGCGCCTGAAGCTCGTTGGCAAAATCCATTTACTCGGCGTCCGGTGTGAAAGGCGTGGTTTTGGCGTCTTCGCTGTCGGAAAGCAGAATTTGCACGCGCTGCTCTGCCTGCTGCAGTTTGATCTGACCCTGGCGCGCCAGCTGCACGCCACGTTCGAATTCGTTGAGCGCCTCTTCCAGCGGGAGATCGCCGCTTTCAAGACGGGTAACGATGTTCTCCAGTTCACTCAGCGCAGTTTCGAAACTGGCCGGTACGTCGTTCTTCTTCGGCATAGTGAATTGACTCTTATATTCTTCGCCCCAACATGGTAGCGAACTCGGGGCAATTATCAAATAACGCGAGCGGCGCGATGGTGGTATACTTGCGCGCCTGGATGCAGCCACGGGTGTGGGCTGCTGTATCATTTTCCACTACAAGCCGAACAGGCTTGCCTAAGAAACATTGCCGCCATGAAGTTTATCATTAAATTGTTCCCTGAAATCACCATCAAAAGCCAATCTGTGCGTTTGCGCTTTATTAAAATTCTCACCGGGAACATCCGTAACGTATTAAAGCACTACGACGAAACCCTTGCTGTGGTCCGTCACTGGGACCACGTAGAAGTGCGCGCGAAAGACGAGAACAAACGTCTTGATATCCGCGACGCGCTGACCCGCATTCCGGGTATTCACCATATTCTGGAGGTGGAGGACGTTCCGTTCACCTCACTGCACGATATTTTCGAAAAAGCCCTTGCGCAGTACCGCGATCGGATTGAAGGCAAAACCTTCTGCGTGCGCGCGAAGCGCCGCGGCAAGCACGAGTTCAGCTCAATCGAAGTGGAGCGCTACGTTGGCGGCGGTCTGAACCAGCACGTTGAGTCTGCGCGCGTGCGCCTGACCAACCCTGAGGTCACCGTCAATCTGGAGATCGAGAACGATCGCCTGCTACTGGTGAAAGGCCGCTATGAAGGTATCGGCGGTTTCCCGATCGGTACACAGGAAGACGTGCTGTCGCTGATCTCCGGTGGCTTCGACTCCGGCGTGTCCAGCTATATGCTGATGCGTCGCGGCTGTCGCGTGCACTACTGCTTCTTCAACCTGGGCGGCGCGGCGCATGAAATCGGCGTTCGTCAGGTGGCGCATTACCTGTGGAACCGCTTCGGCAGCTCGCACCGCGTGCGCTTTGTGGCGATCAACTTTGAGCCGGTGGTGGGCGAAATACTCGAAAAAGTGGATGACGGCCAGATGGGCGTCATTCTTAAGCGCATGATGGTGCGTGCGGCGTCTAAAGTCGCCGAGCGCTACGGGGTACAGGCGCTGGTGACCGGTGAAGCGCTGGGCCAGGTCTCCAGCCAGACGCTGACAAACCTGCGTCTTATCGACAACGTGTCTGACACGCTGATCCTGCGCCCGCTGATCTCCCACGACAAAGAGCACATCATCGATCTGGCGCGTGAAATTGGCACCGAAGACTTTGCCCGCACCATGCCGGAATACTGCGGCGTGATCTCGAAAAGCCCGACGGTGAAAGCGGTGAAGGCGAAGATTGAAGCGGAAGAAGAAAACTTCGATTTCGCGATCCTCGAGAAGGTGGTTGCGGAAGCGTCAAACATCGATATTCGCGAGATTGCCCAGCAGGCCGAGCAGGACGTGGTAGAAGTGGAGACCGTCAGCGGTTTTAGCGCTAACGACGTGATACTGGATATCCGTTCCATCGACGAACAGGATGCCAAACCGCTGAATGTCGAAGGCGTTGAGGTAATGGCGCTGCCGTTCTACAAGCTGAGCACGAAGTTTGGCGATCTCGACAAAAGCAAAACCTACCTGCTGTGGTGCGAGCGCGGGGTGATGAGCCGCCTGCAGGCGCTGTACCTGCGCGAGCAGGGCTTTGCGAACGTGAAGGTGTATCGCCCGTAGCGTGCGGCCCGATGCCCTCACCCTGACCCTCTTCCACGGGGAGAGGGCGCAAACATTAAAAACGGCAACCAAAGGTTGCCGTTTTGCTTTAAGCTGGCCCCACCCGGCTTTTTTATGCACTACTCTTCATAGTAATTATAAATCCCCGCCGGCATGACCAATGACGATGCCACTTCGTACGCTTTTTCACGCCCGACCAGCAGGTCAATAATCTTTAAGCCAAAATCAATCGCGGTGCCCGGCCCCTGGCTGGTGAGCAGATTAACGCGCGGGTCCCAGACGACGCGTTTATCCACCCAGTGGTCTTCAGGAATGGTCTCCTTCAGCCCCGGGAAACCGGTCATGTTGCCGATGGGAAAAATATCGTGTGGAACCAGAACCGTACCGGCGGCGGCGCAAATCGCCGCGACGATACGGCCAGACAGATGGAACTGACGAACGGTTTCAACCAGCAGAGGGCTGTCGCGAAAACACTGCGCCCCTTTCAGGCCGCCGGGCAGGACGATAATGTCGTAATCTCCGTCCGCCACCTGTACCAGCGGCGCATCCGCAAGGATCGTCACGCCGCGCGAACAGGTGACCGCAAGATTTCCGTCGCTGGCGACGCTGGCTGTTGTGACCTTAATGCCGCCTCGCACCATTAAATCAATGGTGGTGACGGCTTCCATTTCTTCGCTACCAGGGGCGAGGCAGATCAGTGCCGTTGCGCTCATACTCACTCTCCTTACGTTTAACCCGATCGTACAGACGGGCGTTTTCCGGCACCGCAATACCGTGGGCGCGGGCGCGCTTCAGCAGATAGCCGGTGATGTAGTCGATTTCGGTGTGGCGCAATGAGCGAACGTCCTGCAGCATCGACGAAATGTTTTCTGCCGTACTATCAATAACCTGCTCAACATAATAACGTAAATCCTCGGCTGAAGTGTGTAAGCCCTCACGTTCAGCTACGGAGGCGACTTCCTCACACAGCGCGGCGATTTCCTGCGGGTGGTTTTTCAGCTCGCCGTTTGGGCAATCCCACAGCGCCGTCAGCGGATTAATCACGCAGTTTACCGCCAGCTTGCGCCACAGCTGCGGGCCGATGGCGTTGTGCCACGCCACGTCCGGCAGAACCTTTTGCAGCACATCCGCCAGATAGCTGTAGTCACCGTCCTGCTCGCGCGCCGGGCCGATATGCGTCACGCCGCTGGCAACATGCACGATGATATTGCCGTCATGACGCGCGGCGTGGGTGGTGGTAGCCATCAGCAGCGGCTGTCGAATACTTTTCAGTTCATCAACCGTGCCCATGCCGTTATGCAGCAGCAAAATGGGCGAGCCGGGGGGAAGCTGTGCGGCCAGGGTTTTTACCGCATCTGAAACCTGCCACGCCTTGAGCGTCACCAGCAGCAGGTCGCTCTGGGCGAGGAAATCAGGATCGTTAGCGGTAAGTGATTCGTTAAAGAGGCTTCCGTCTTCACCGATCAGGTTTACACTGCAGTAGGGCTGGGGCACGCGCAGCCAGCCCTGTACCTCATGTCCGTGCTTGCATAGCGCGGTCAGCCAAAGCTGACCGAGAGCGCCGCATCCGAGCACTGTAATTTTCATTGTTCCTCCTCACCTGCAACTGCGCCAGGTGTTACGGCCTAAGTATAGCGCCGTCGACTATGCTTTTGAGTTATGCCTTGTTGCGGGTATTATGCAACGCAACAAAAATGAAGGGAGAAGAAAAGATGCCATCTTTCGATATTGTTTCCGAAGTTGATATCCAGGAAGTGCGTAACGGCGTGGATAACGCAAGCCGTGAAGTCGAGTCACGTTTTGATTTTCGTGGCGTTGAGGCAACGTTTGAGCTGAACGATGCTAACAAGACCATCAAGGTGTTGAGCGAGTCTGATTTCCAGGTCAACCAGCTGCTCGATATCCTGCGCGCCAAGCTGCTGAAGCGCGGCATTGAAGGTACCTCGCTGGACGTGCCGGAAGAGTTTGTGCACAGCGGCAAGACCTGGTTCGTTGAAGCCAAACTGAAGCAGGGTATTGAGAGCGCGGTTCAGAAGAAAATCGTTAAGCTCATCAAGGACAGCAAGCTGAAGGTGCAGGCGCAGATCCAGGGTGAAGAGATTCGCGTGACGGGGAAATCCCGCGACGACCTGCAGGGCGTCATGGCGCTGATCCGCGGCGGCGACCTGGGACAGCCGTTCCAGTTCAAAAACTTCCGCGATTAATGCAAGAAAGCCCGGTTTAACCGGGCTTTTTTTCAGGCTTTAATCACCTGCTCCACTTCAAAGCGGTTAGTGACTTTGCTGTCAATTTTAACATAGGCGCTGCGCTCCTCCGGCGCTATCAGCACGTCGCTGACACCCTCTGCTGTTTCCAGACGCTGTTTCAGCGCATCGTCAATGTCCACGCCATCCGGTATTTCAACGCGCAGGCTGCTTACGTAACGGGGTTCCTTCATTGTACTGGCGACCAGCAGCCAGAGCGTTGCCAGCAGCGCCCCCGCCAGAAACACGGTTTGCGAATCGAACAGGCCGTCCACCCAGCCGCTGAACGAGCCGCCAATGGCCACGCCGAGAAACTGGCTGGTGGAGTAAATGCCCATCGCCGTGCCCTTATAGCCCGCGGGAGATTCTTTGCTGATAAGCGACGGCAGCAGCGCTTCCATCAGGTTAAATGCCAGGAAGAAAATCTGCACGCCGATGACCAGTTCCCAGAAGTGCGGGCCGGAACCCCAGAGCACGATTTCGGCAATCAGCAGTAGCGCCACGCAGCCCACGAAAACGCGCTTCATTCTGCGCTTCACTTCGGCGTAGATGATAAACGGCAGCACGGCGACGAAGGAAATCAGCATCGTGACCAGATAGATTTTCCAGTGCTCGGCGGCGGGAAAACCGGCGGCGGCAAGCTGACCGGGCAGGGCGACGAAGGTCGACATCAGCAGGATATGCAGGCACATAATGCCGAAGTTCAGCTTCAGCAGGCGCGGCTCGACAAGCACTTTGCTGAAGCAGCCTTTTACCATTCCGGACTCACGGTTCAGGACGTGGTTTTTGCTGTCCGGCACTACCCACAGCGTTAAGGCGATACCGGCGGTCGCCAGCACGGCAATCATCCAGAACAGGGCGTGCAGGCCCAGTTTGTGCGTGATGATGGGGCCGAGCACCATCGCAATCGCAAAGGTTACGCCAAAGCTGACGCCGATAAAGGCCATCGCCTTGGTGCGGTTCTGCTCGCGGGTGAGGTCCGACAGCAGCGCCATCACGGCGGCAGCAATCGCGCCGGAGCCCTGCAGAGCGCGGCCTAAAATAATGCCCCAGATGGAGTGGGAGAGGGCGGCTATGACGCTGCCGAGCACGAAGACCAGCAG
>CAMKZP010000223.1 GCA_946477805.1 uncultured Enterobacter sp. | reverse complement strand
AGTTTTGCCAGCCCGTCGCTCAGGTAAGGACGCAGGGCGGTGAGGTCGTTACCGCGATGCTGAATGCGATAATCATAGAACTGTTGCGCCACGGTATCCGGGCCGCCGTCAATGCAGGGGCCGCTGCGGGTACCGATATCCTTAAAGGCTGGCGTGACCGGGGTGGTGCACGCGCTGAGCACCAGCGCGCAAGGCACTAAAAGCGTTAAAGCAGAGTAGCGCATGTTGATTTCCTTATTTATTAACTATCCTTTCAATCATAGCGTAACGAACCGATAATGCTGAGGGTAAGGCATTGAACGCTAAAGAAGGAGAGAAAGTATGCAGTTTTCAACCACCCCAACCCTGGAAGGGCAGCCGATTACCGAGTACTGCGGCGTCGTCACCGGCGAAGCGATTTTGGGCGCTAACATCTTTCGCGACTTTTTCGCCGGTATTCGCGACATCGTCGGCGGACGCTCGGGCGCGTATGAAAAAGAGCTGCGCAAGGCGCGCGAAATTGCCTTTAAGGAGCTGGGCGAGCAGGCCAAAGCGCTGGGCGCAGACGCCGTTGTCGGCATTGATATCGACTACGAAACGGTCGGGAAAGACGCCAGCATGCTGATGGTGAGCGTGAGCGGCACGGCGGTAAAAACGCGTCGATGAAGCGTTCGCTTTCAACGCTCCTGCTGGCGCTGCTGCTGGCAGGGTGCGCCACGCAAGAGGGCATTGTGGATAAGGGCGCCTACGAGCTGGATACCCGCCATCAGGCGCAGGCGGCGTACCCGCGTATAAAGGTGCTGGTGATCCACTACACTGCCGATGATTTCGACAGCTCGCTGGCAACCCTGACGGACAAAAACGTCAGCTCCCACTATTTAATTCCCGCCAGTCCCCCCGCGCCGAACGGCAAACCGCGCATCTGGCAGCTGGTGCCGGAGAGCGAGCTGGCCTGGCACGCCGGGATAAGCTTCTGGCGCGGCACTAACCGTATCAACGATACGTCCGTGGGCATTGAGCTGGAAAACCGCGGCTGGCAGAAAACGGCGGGCGTAAAACGCTTCGCACCGTTCGAGCCGGCGCAGATTGCGGCGCTGGTTCCGCTGGCAAAAGACATTATTGCCCGCTACGACATCCGGCCGCAGAACGTGGTGGCGCACTCGGATATTGCTCCGCAGCGTAAGGACGATCCCGGCCCGCTGTTCCCCTGGCGCGAGCTGGCGCAGCAGGGCATAGGCGCGTGGCCCGATCCGGCGCGCGTCAGTTTTTACCTGGGGGGGCGACCGCCCTATCAGGAGGTGGATCGTGCGGTTCTGCTCGACCTGCTGGAGCGCTACGGCTACGAAGTGCCTGACAACGCCACCGAGCAGCAGCAGAAGAGAGTCATTACGGCGTTTCAGATGCACTTCCGGCCGCAGATATGGAATGGCGTCGCCGATAGCGAAACGATGGCCATCGCCGAGGCGCTTTTAGAAAAATACGGCCAGGGATAAGCCTGGCCTTTCCCGCCTGCACGGGTAGGTGGGCGTTATCGGGGCAGCTTGCCGTGATCCCGCAGCCACGCTGCCGTGCGCGCTATGCCTTCATCCAGCGTCACCACGGGTTTGTACCCCAGCTCGCGCTCCGCGCGTGAAATATCCAGCGTGAAATCAAAGTTGAGCTTTGACACGCCGTAGTGCGTCAGCGCAGGCTCTTTGGCGGATTTACTGCCGAACCGTTCCATGCTGCGGGCAATCATATCCAGCATCGGGTAGGGGACGGAGCGAATGCGGCAGTCGATCTGCAGTTGCGCAATCAGGCGCTCCACGATGCTGCGCAGCGTGCAGGGTTCGCCGTTGGTGATGTTGTACGCGCGGCCAGAGGCCAGCGAATCGCAGTCCGGCTGGCTCGCCAGCCACATCGCATGCACGGCGTTTTCGTAATAGGTCATGTCCACCAGCGCATCGCCGCCGCGCGGCAGCAGCACGCTGCCGTAGTGGTGCATCATCTGCGCCAGGCGCGGAATAAACACTTTGTCGTGCGGCCCGAACAGGCTTTGCGGACGCAAAACGGTAAACCGCGTGTGCGGGTTAGACTGCGCCAGCAGGTCGATCACCTCTTCGCTGGCGGCTTTGCTGCGGGCAAACTCACAGGCAAAGCGCGCGGGGCGGAAATCTTCCCGAACGTCGCGGTGGTGGCGATAGTCAAAATAGAGTGACGGGGAGGAGATGTGAATGAAGTTACGCACGCCCCAGGCAACCGCCCATTCGCCCAGACGGCGCGTGGCGCGAACGTTGGCGAGATCGAACGCCTCCTGCGTTCCCCACGGAGAGGTAAAGCTGGAGCAGTGCCACAGCGTATCGATACCGGCGAGCATCACCTTAGCCTGAGAGGAAACCAGCTCCGTCAGGTCGGCGTGGATGAACTCTGCGCCCATCTTCTGCAGCAGCTTGCCCATCGCCTCGTTGCGACCGGTGGCCCTGACGCTGATCCCTTTATTGCGCAGAAACTCGACCGCATTTCGGCCTAAGCCGCTGGTCGCCCCGGTAACCAGTACCTTCATATCAATCCACTGTGTTGAAAAGAATTTCGTGCGCATTCTTTCGTGAATTACGGCGCTATGCAATGGGAAAGGTGAAAGAATAAGAGTTTTATTTAGTTATTTTCCGCCTTTTGTTCTGCCAGCCGCGCGATGCGTTTTGCCATCCCGCGGAAGATAAACAGGTGCGCCGGGATCATCAATAACCAGTAAAACAGGCCGGGCATCCCGTGCGGGTGCCACCAGGCGCGCACGTCCAGCTCGCGGCGATCGCCTTTGTCCCTGAGGGTAAAGCAGAGCCGCCCGAGCCCCGGCGCCTTCATGCCGAACAGCAGCGCCAGCTGCTTCTCAGGCTCAACAATGATCACCTTCCAGCTATCGACCGTATCGCCCGCGCGCAGCCAGGGGTGGGCAGGGCGGCCTTTCGCCAGCCGGTGACCCACCAGAAGATCCATCGCGCCGCGCGTTTGCCACAGAATATTGCCAAAGAAGTAGCCCTCTTTGCCGCCAATCTGGTTCACCACTGCCCACAGGTCCGCAAGGCTTGCGGAGGTTTCCACCGTGCAGCCCGCCTGTTTTGGATAGTAGCCGTACTCGGGCCGCCAGCGGGCAAAGGCCTGCGCGTCGTAGCCCCAGTCGCTGGAGTTCACCAGCTTCTCTTCCTCTTTCAGCGTGTTGCGCACCGCGTCATCAAAGCGGATCAGTGCTTGCGGGATCAGCGCGCGCAGGGCGCGATCGTCCGCCAGAAGATCGTGTTTCAGCCCCTGGATCAGCGCTTTTGCGGTGGTTGGCGGCACTGACGTAATGACGTTTAAAAACCACACCGAGATCCAGCGGGTCGGAAAGGGGATGGGCACCAGCCAGCGTCGGCGGCCGCTTACGCGCATAAAATGCTCAAACTGCTCCTGATAGCTCAGGACTTCCGGGCCCGCCGCTTCCAGCACGCGGTGCTGGTCGGCAGGGTGTTCCAGCAGCGCCACCAGATAGTGGAGCAAGTTCTCCAGCGCAATCGGCGTGGTGCGCGAGCGCACCCAGCGCGGCGGCGTCAGCACCGGCAGGTTGTAGACCATATCGCGCATCACTTCGAAGGCGGCGGAACCCGCGCCGACGATGATCCCGGCGCGCAGTTCGGTAACGGGCACGTTCGCGCTGCGCAGGGTGTCTGCCGTCAGCTGGCGGGCGCGCAGGTGGTCAGACTGCTCGTGTTCAGGGGCCTGAAGCGAGCTTAAAAAAATCACCTGTCTGACGGGCGTTTGCAGCAGGGCGTCCCGGACGTTCATCGCTACCTGACGCTCGTGGGCGATAAAATCCCCGCCTTCCCCCATGCTGTGCACGAGGTAGTAAAGCGTGTCGACGCCCTCCAGCAGCGCGGGAAGTTCCTTCGGCCAGCTGAGATCGACGGTGTGGCAGGTGACGCCCGGAAGATCCCGCTTCTGCAGGCGCTCCGTACCGCGTGCCGCTGCCCGCACCCGGTGACCCTGCTGGCTGAGCGCAGCGGTCAGATGCTGACCAATATACCCGCTGGCGCCGAGCACCAGAATTCGTTGCGGCACGCTGTGCTCCTTAACGCTGTAAAAACGCCTGCCAGTGTTTCACCACCTCCGCCAGCTGCTCGCGGCTCACGTCAAGATGCATCACCAGACGCACGACGGGAGAGGCGTTGATCAGCACGCCGCGCGCTTTCATAAATTCCCCCAGCGCGGCAGCCTGGTCTTCACCCACGCGCACGAACAGCATGTTGGTATCGTGACGCATCACGTCAGCGCCGGTTTCCCGAAGCTGCGCGGCCATCCAGGCGGCGTTGTCGTGGTCGTCCTTCAGGCGGGCGACGTTGTGTTTCAGGGCGTACAGCCCCGCAGCGGCAAGAATACCGGCCTGACGCATGCCGCCGCCGGTCATCTTGCGCCAGCGGTTGGCGCGCCTGATGTAGTCCGCGTTACCGACCAGCAGAGAGCCCACCGGTGTGCCCAGACCTTTGGAGAGGCAGATGGTGAACGAGTCGCAGTATTGCGTAATCTCTTTTAGCTCGCAGCCGTATTCAACAACGGCGTTAAAAATGCGCGCGCCGTCCACGTGCAGCCCGAGCCCGCGCTCGCGGGTAAACTCCCACGCGGCCTTGAGGTACTCGCGCGGCAGCACTTTACCGTTATGGGTGTTTTCCAGGCTCAGCAGCCTGGCGGGCGAAGTGGATATCGTCAGCCTTGATTTTTGCCGCGACGTTATCCAGCGGCAGCGAGCCGTCCGGGGCGGCGTCGATCGGCTGCGGCTGAATGCTGCCGAGCACGGCCGCGCCGCCCGCTTCGTACAGATAGTTATGCGCGCCCTGGCCGACGATATACTCATCCCCACGTTCGCAGTGGCTAAGAAGCGCCACCAGGTTGGCCTGGGTGCCGGTGGGCAGGAACAGGGCGGCCTCCTTGCCGCTCAGCCCGGCAGCGTAGCGCTGCAGTTCGTTGACCGTCGGGTCATCGCCGTAGACGTCGTCCCCGACCGGGGCGGCCATCATCTCTTCGAGCATGGCGCGGCTCGGACGGGTGACGGTATCACTACGCAAATCAATCATTTCACATCCCTTCAGTTTAAGAGGTCATGCGAAATGTTTTACCTGAGCCAGTTGGTTTTTGCCAGTTCCAAAACTTCGTCACCGCGCCCGCTGATGATGGCGCGCAGCATATAGAGGCTGAAGCCTTTGGCCTGCTCAAGCTTGATCTGCGGCGGGATCGCCAGCTCGTCTTTGGCCACCACCACGTCCACCAGGACCGGACCGTCGATGGAGAACGCGCACTGGAGGGCTTCATCCACCTCGGAGGCTTTTTCCACCCGAATACCGGTAATGCCGCAGGCTTCGGCGATGCGGGCAAAGTTGGTGTCGTGCAGCTCGGTGCCGTCGGTCAGGTAGCCACCGGCCTTCATCTCCATCGCCACGAAGCCCAGCACGCTGTTGTTAAACACCACGATTTTGAGCGGCAGCTTCATCTGCACGACGGACAGGAAATCCCCCATCAGCATGCTGAATCCGCCGTCGCCGCACATCGCCACTACCTGACGCTCCGGCGCGGTGGCTTTCGCCCCCAGCGCCTGCGGCATGGCGTTAGCCATCGAGCCGTGGTTGAACGAGCCGAGCAGGCGACGCTTGCCGTTCATCTTCAGATAGCGCGCTGCCCAGACCGTTGGCGTCCCCACGTCGCAGGTGAAGATGGCGTCGTCGTCGGCGAAGTGGCTGATCTGCTGCGCAAGATACTGCGGGTGAATCGCTTTGTCGCTCGGCCTGGCGAGGTCGTCCAGACCCTTACGCGCATCGCGGTAGTCGCTCAGGGCTTTGTCGAGGAACTTGCGGTCGGTTTTTTCCTCAAGCAGCGGCAGCAGGGCGGCGAGGGTCGATTTAATGTCGCCGATCAGCGCCATATCCACTTTGCTGTGCGCCCCGATGCTGCCGGGATTGATGTCAATCTGGATGATTTTGGCATCCGACGGGTAGAAGGCACGGTAGGGGAACTGGGTGCCGAGCAGGATCAGCGTGTCGGCGTTCATCATGGTATGGAAGCCGGAAGAAAAACCGATCAGCCCGGTCATGCCCACGTCGTACGGGTTATCGTACTCAACGTGCTCCTTGCCGCGCAGAGCGTGGACAATCGGCGCTTTCAGCTTGCCGGCAAACTCTACCAGCTCTTTGTGCGCGCCCGCGCAGCCGCTGCCGCACAGCAGGGCGATATTGCTTGAATAGCGCAGCAGCTGCGCCAGCTTTTTCAGCTCCTCTTCCGCTGGCGTCACCACGGGCTGCGGGGCGTGATACCAGTGGGTGCTGGCGCCTTCAGGCGCGGCCTTGAGCGCCACGTCGCCGGGAATAACCACCACAGAGACGCCGCGGTTCAGCACGGCTTTGCGCATGGCAATTGCCAGCACCTGCGGGATTTGTTCCGGGGATGACACCAGCTCGCAGTAGTGGCTGCATTCACGG
>CAMKZP010000222.1 GCA_946477805.1 uncultured Enterobacter sp. | reverse complement strand
GTCCTTGCTGCAGGCATCACGGCCGAGCAGCCTTCGCTGACCGTCAGTGAAATCCAACCGTCGGCCTCTTCTACGCTCTATAACGAACGGCATGAGCCGGTGACGGTGCATTACCGCTTCTTCTGGTATGACGTCAGAGGCCTTGAAATGCACCCGCTTGAGGCACCGCGCAGCGTGACCATTCCGGCGAGATCGTCAGTCACACTTTATGGCAGCGCCAACTATCTGGGTGCGCATAAGGTGAGACTTTATCTTTATCTGTAAGGGGTGAACCTTGATTAAAAATATGAGCCGCTATGCGCTCGTGACCGCTTTTGCACTGTTTCTTGCCGGGTGCGTAACCCGCACAGAGGAACCCGCGCCTGTCGATCAGGCTAAACCGGGCACGGAACAGCCGACGCAGCCAACGCAGCCTGTGCCAACGGTGCCGTCCGTACCGACAATCCCGGCGCAGCCTGGTCCAATTGAACATCCGGATCAGACCTCCCAGCCAGCGCCGCGCGTGCGTCACTATGACTGGAACGGCGCAATGCAGCCGATGGTCGGTAAAATGCTGCAGGCACAGGGCGTAACGCCGGGAAGCGTGCTGCTGGTCGACAGCGTCAATAACCGTACTAACGGTTCGCTGAACGCCGGTGAAGCAACGGACACCCTGCGCAACGCGCTGGCAAACAACGGCAAATTCACGCTGGTCTCCACGCAGCAGCTGGCGGTAGCCAAACAGCAGCTGGGCCTCTCGCCGCAGGACAGCCTCGGCTCGCGCAGCAAAGCGATTGGCATTGCCCGTAACGTGGGCGCGCAGTATGTGCTCTATTCGAACGCTACCGGTAACGTCAATACCCCGTCGCTGCAGATGCAGCTGATGCTGGTTCAGACGGGCGAAATTATCTGGTCAGGTAAAGGTGCCGTTACGCAACAATAACTGCACCCGTGCAGAGATCCTGACGCGCTATTTTCCGCACTGTCGCCTCATCGCGCCGCAGGCCCACACCGGGCTTGGCGGCGCGAGTTGCATTATAGCGCAGGGCGAGCAGCGCCTGGTCTTGCGGCAGGATCACGATAGCCAGGCGCCAGCCGCGCATTTCCGCCGCCAGTTTCGCGCGCTCAGGCGCCTGCCTGCGGATCTCGTACCGAAGCCGGTCTTTTTTAAGCAGGGCTGGATGGCGGTAGAGTACCTTGCGGGCGAGATCAAAAGCGCGCTACCGGACACGCCAGCGCTCGCCTCAATGCTGTATCATCTGCACCGTCAGCCCTGTCTGGGATGGCGGGTGGCGCTATTGCCGCTGCTGGAACAGTACTGGCAGCAGGCCTCTCCCGACAGGCGAACGTCTTTCTGGCTGGTGCGGCTTAAGCGGCTGCGTAAAGCGGGGGAGCCGCGGCCGCTGCGGCTTTCTCCGCTGCATATGGACGTTCATGCCGGGAATATCGTGCACACCCAGAAGGGCGCCAGGCTCATTGACTGGGAATATGCCGGTGACGGGGACGTCGCGCTGGAGCTGGCGGCGGTCTGGATGCCTGATGAGCCCGCGCGCGCGCAGCTGATTATGGCCTACGCCCGCTGCGCGCAGATGGACGCTTCGGTACTGGCTGCACAGGTCAGACGCTGGCGTCCCTGGGTGCTCATGCTGATGGCGGGCTGGTTTGAAATGCGCTTTCAGCAGTCAAAAGACAAACAATTTATTACGCTGGCAGATGACGTCTGGCGTCAGTTACAAACTAAAGGATAAGAGAGGTTCGTGTGGGTCCAGTCATGTTGGATGTTGAAGGGTTTGAGCTGGATGCGGAAGAGCGTGAAATTCTGGCGCACCCGCTGGTCGGTGGTCTGATTCTGTTTACCCGCAACTATCACGATCCGGCGCAGCTGCGCGAGCTGGTGCGCCAGATCCGCGCCGCATCGCGCAATCATCTGGTGGTGGCGGTGGACCAGGAGGGCGGTCGCGTCCAGCGTTTTCGCGAAGGGTTCACCCGCCTGCCTGCCGCGCAGTCCTTTGCCGCCCTGCTGGGGAGCGAAGAGGGCGGCAGGCTGGCCCAGGACGCAGGCTGGCTGATGGCGAGCGAGATGATCGCCATGGATATCGACATCAGCTTCGCGCCCGTACTTGATGTGGGGCATATCAGCGCCGCCATCGGGGAGCGTTCGTACCATGAGGATCCGCGCATTGCGCTGGCCGTGGCGACGCGCTTTATCGACGGCATGCACGATGCGGGCATGAAAACCACCGGCAAACACTTCCCGGGTCACGGGGCGGTGACCGCCGATTCGCACAAAGAGACGCCGCGCGACCCGCGCCCGGAGGCTGAAATCCGCGCTAAAGATATGTCGGTGTTTCGCTCACTGATTACCGATAATAAGCTGGATGCCATTATGCCTGCGCACGTCATCTACAGCGATGTGGATCCACGTCCGGCCAGCGGTTCACCTCACTGGCTGAAAACGGTGCTGCGCCAGGAGCTGGGGTTCAACGGGGTGATCTTCTCTGACGACCTGTCGATGGAAGGGGCGGCGATAATGGGCAGCTACGCGGAGCGCGGTCAGGCGTCGCTGGACGCAGGTTGCGATATGATCCTCGTCTGCAATAATCGTAAAGGCGCCGTTAGCGTGCTGGATAACCTGTCGCCGATCAATGCAGAGCGTGTTACACAATTGTATCATAAAGGTTCATTTAGCCGTCAGGAGCTGATGGACTCTGCGCGCTGGAAAACGGTCAGCGCCCGGCTTGAAGCCCTGAACGAGCGCTGGCAGGCGCATAAAGCCAGCCTGTAAACCCTCCCGGAAGGCGTAGCGTGGTGAGAAGACGATGATCATCTATTTACACGGTTTTGACTCAAACAGTCCTGGTAATCATGAGAAGGTGCTGCAGCTGCAGTTTATCGATCCGGATGTACGGCTGATCGGCTACAGCACGCGCCATCCAAAGCATGATATGCAGCATCTGCTCAAAGAGGTGGACAAGATGCTGCAGCTCAACGTCGACGACCGGCCGCTGATTTGCGGCGTGGGGTTAGGGGGATATTGGGCCGAGCGCATCGGGTTCCTGTGCGATATGCGCCAGGTGATCTTCAACCCCAACCTGTTCCCCGACGAGAACATGGAAGGCAAAATCGATCGCCCCGAAGAGTATGCTGACATCGCCACAAAATGCGTCAGTAACTTCCGGGAAAAGAACCGCGATCGCTGTCTGGTGATCCTCTCGCGCAACGACGAAGCGCTCAGCAGCACCCGCACCGCGGAGCACCTGCATCACTACTATGAGATCGTCTGGGACGAAGAGCAGACCCACAAATTTAAGAATATCTCTGTTCACCTGCAGCGTATTAAAGCCTTCAAAACCCTGGGCTGACAGCAGGTCTGAAATAACCCCAGGCCCGGCCGCGTAAGCGAGCCGGGCTTTCTTTTTGTCCAGAATTGTCTACTTTTAAGCCATCAAAACTTGATGCATATCAATTTTGGTATGACCAATGCGCCTGACGTGGTATTCTCAATGCACCTGAATGGTTTCAGTGCTGTAACCTGTTGTTAATTAAGGGTTATTTTTATAACTTTTAATTAACAATTGGTTAATAATTTGAGGGGGTCACGTTGACTACGCCATTGAAAAAGATAGTGATTGTAGGCGGTGGAGCTGGCGGGCTGGAGCTGGCAACTCAGCTTGGCAAAAAGCTGGGTCGCGGTAAGAAAGCCAAAATAACGCTGGTGGATCGTAACCACAGCCACCTGTGGAAACCGCTCCTGCACGAAGTGGCGACCGGCTCTCTGGATGAAGGCGTAGATGCCCTGAGCTATCTGGCGCATGCGCGCAACCACCATTTCCAGTTCCAGCTGGGCTCCGTGGTGGACATCAACCGTGAGAGCAAAACCATCACCCTGGCAGAGCTGCGCGATGAAAAAGGCGAGCTGCTGGTACCCGAGCGTAAATTGCCTTACGACACGCTGGTGATGGCGCTGGGCAGTACTTCCAACGATTTCAACACCCCAGGCGTCAAAGAGCACTGCATCTTCCTGGATAACCCGCACCAGGCGCGTCGTTTCCACCAGGAAATGCTGAACCTGTTCCTGAAGTACACCAATAACCTGGGTGCTAACGGCAAGGTCAATATCGCGATTGTCGGCGGGGGGGCGACGGGCGTTGAGCTTTCCGCTGAACTGCACAATGCGGTCAAACAGCTGCACAGCTACGGCTACAAAGGGCTGACCAACGACGCGTTAAACGTGACGCTGGTGGAAGCGGGCGAACGTATTCTGCCTGCGCTGCCGCCGCGTATCTCTGGCGCCGCCCACAGCGAGCTGACCAAGCTGGGCGTGCGCGTGTTGACCCAGACTATGGTAACCAGCGCGGATGAAGGCGGCCTGCACACGAAAGACGGCGAGTATATCGAAGCGGATCTGATGGTCTGGGCGGCGGGCATCAAAGCGCCTGACTTCATGAAGGATATTGGCGGCCTGGAAACTAACCGTATTAACCAGCTGGTGACCGAGCCGACGCTGCAAACCACGCGCGATCCGGATATCTACGCCATCGGTGACTGTGCCTCCTGCGCGCGTCCTGAAGGGGGCTTCGTTCCTCCTCGTGCTCAGGCCGCGCACCAGATGGCAAGCCTGGTGCTGCACAACATTCTGGCGCAGACTAAAGGCAAGCCCATGAAATCCTACGTCTATAAAGACCATGGATCGCTGGTATCGCTCTCGAACTTCTCCACCGTCGGCAGCCTGATGGGTAACCTGATGCGCGGCTCCATGATGGTGGAAGGGCGCATCGCTCGCTTCGTCTATATTTCCCTGTACCGTATGCACCAGATTGCGCTGCACGGCTACTTTAAAACCGGCCTGATGATGCTGGTGGGCAGAATTAACCGCGTCATCCGCCCGCGCCTCAAGCTGCACTAATCCTCTCTCCCTCCGGCCATCCGGAGGGTTTTTTAGCATATCGTGCTGCACATCTTCGATTGCGTGCTTAAGAGTTCTCTTAAAGCGAAAATCCTCCTCCGTTTTGATCCTTTGTCTTATTGGCGAACGCCGTCCGCCATTGCAAAATTGTTACCAATAGCAACAAAGGAGGAAGTCCCGTGAATAAATCTATGTTGGCGGGTATAGGGATTGGCGTCGCTGCTGCGTTAGGTGTGGCTGCCGTCGCTAGTCTCAACGTGCTTGACCGCGGCCCGCAGTATGCGCAGGTTGTCTCCGCTACCCCGATTAAAGAGAGTGTGAAAACACCTCGTCAGGAGTGCCGTAACGTGGCGGTAACCCACCGTCGTCCGGTGCAGGATGAAAACCGTATCGCCGGTTCCGTCCTCGGCGCAGTCGCTGGCGGCGTGATTGGCCACCAGTTCGGCGGCGGTCGGGGTAAAGACGTTGCGACGGTAGTCGGTGCTTTGGGCGGCGGCTATGCCGGTAACCAGGTGCAGGGCGCCATGCAGGATAACGACACGTACACCACGACGCAGCAGCGCTGTAAAACCGTCTATGACAAGTCGGAGAAAATGCTGGGCTACGATGTGACCTATAAAATTGGCGATCAGCAGGGCAAAATCCGCATGGATAAAGACCCCGGCACCCAGATCCCGCTGGACGGAAACGGCCAGCTGATACTGAACAACAAAGCGTAAAAAAGCTGTACTCTGCGTTTAGCTCCTCACGCGCTCAGGCTGAGGGGCTTTTTTTTTAGCCTCAGAACATCATCAGATAGGGATAAAAGAGAAGAGAGGGCGGCGAACCGCCCTGAATATCACAGCTTCAGTAATTCGGGCCACAGACGCAACGTGGTCCGGGCAATGCTCTGCAGCTTGTCCAGGCTTGCCCCTTCCCGGGCGCTGATTGACATACCCTGCAAAATACAGCTCAGGTATTGCGCAAGCTCCTGCGGACGGCAGTGCGCCGGAATTTCGCCGCGCTGCTGGCGCTGGGTCAGAAACGTGCTCAGCGTCTCCTCCTGCATCGCATGGCGCGATTTCACCGTATTGGCAATCTCTTTTGAGGATGCCGCAAGGGTGGCGGAGGTGTTGATCATAAAGCAGCCCGCGGGGGTGTCTTTGCTGGTGAAGCAGGTCGCAACCGCGCTGAAATAGTCCTGCAGTGCTTGTTCAACGCTTTTCTCTTCACAGAACAGCTGGGCTTCGTGTTTTGCCGCAAAGCGGGTGATGTACCTGTCCAGCACTGCCCGGAACAGCCCCTCTTTGTTCGTGAATTCCGCATACAGCGTCGGCGCTTTGGCCCCGGTGGCTTCCACCAGGTCCGAAAGCGAGGTCGCTTCATATCCATGCTGCCAGAAGAGCGTCATGGCCTTATCGAGCGCCGCATCCCTGTCGAACACTTTTGGTCGGCCACGGCTTTTCTTCGCGCAACTCGTTATGTCGGTTGTCATTTGCCGTTGGTCCTCTGTTGGTTTGTTGAATGACCATTATAAAAATAAACCCTCTCCGGAACCAGCGCTCATTTCTTAAAAATAAAATAATCATATGAG
>CAMKZP010000221.1 GCA_946477805.1 uncultured Enterobacter sp. | reverse complement strand
CGAGATTTCTGCCTGTCTCGTGGGCTCGGAGATGTGTATAAGAGACAGGAAATGCACGTGATCGGGAAGATGAAAAACCACATCTTCAGGATGCCTCAGCCCGGCAGCGTAGTGGCCTCCGTCAGCCCGGATGAGCTGATGAAAACCCTGCCGAAGCGTAAAGACCGCTAGCGAAAATGGCTGTCCGGTTTGCGCGATTTTTGCCAGAGATGGTGGTCGCGCAAACCTTCCGCTGACTCCTCCGCAACGCTGCGGATCTCATCGCTGTCCGCCTCATGCCGCAGCTGATGGTCCACATTTTTCACCCACAAAAATTCATGCCCTTTGTGTCCGGCCATCAGCTGTCCCGAGAACAGGGCGCAGACCAGCATCATAAGTGTTAAGGCTTTTCTCAACATATTCTCACCGCGGAAGGATAATTCCGGGCTATTTTGCAGATAGTTTCTTTTGGTTATTATTCGACTCTTCAAATTACTGCAAAGAAATTGTCAATAATCCGCCGACAATCCCCCAATAAAAGTGCCTGTATTTCTTTTTCAACTGTCCCGCAGCGTTATTACGTGAAGCAGACCTGAAATATTTAGAAATAAGAAAATCCTGAGCGGCAAAGCATATTAGGAAAATGCTGAATTATGTTTCCCCGCCAATTATGGTACGAAATCAGCACCGCCAAAAAAAGAATATTCCTATATAATGCGACTTTCTGGCTAAGGAACAGGTCTGATCAAATGAAAAAAAGAGTATCGATCGCGCTGGTGGCGGTGGCCGTTGTGGCAGCGGTGGGCATGAGCTATGACTGGGATGATAAACCAGACTATATCCAGTCGGCGGAATCCCGCGTGGGCTCATATTTAACCAGCGATTATGGCAGCGTCGCCTGTAATAGCACGCGCAAGAGTGAAGAGCGTTGGGAATTAGGCTGTGTTAACAAGACCCGAGGAAAAACGTTCCAGTTTGCCGTTTATCCTTCTGAAAAAGCGCCTTACGGCGTCTCGCGCTCGTTCTACCTCGAAGCCATTAACGACGACGCAAAACAAAGCGCCGACCAGGGGCTGATGCGCTACCTGCAAATTAATACCAAATCAAGTTAACGCCTCTGTTTAGCTCCCGTTGAATGATGCAGTGATAGGTTATAACGGATCCGCTGCCCGGCATGGAATGTCGGGGACGTAGAGACGAAAATACAAATCTATCCATGCAAGCATTTACCGCCAGATTCTGGCGGTTTTTTTTTGCCTGCCTATCGGGCTGGCGGCGCGAACTGCTTGCGATACTGCGCGGGAGACAGGGCGTAATGCTGGCGGAAATGGTGGCGTAAGGTGGCGCTCTGGCCAAAGCCCGTCTGCTCGGCAATGCTGTCGATGCTCAGGCGGCTATTTTCGAGATAGTCTTTGGCCCGCAGCAGGCGTTCATTCAGCAACCATCGCGCGGGGGTGGTGCCGGTCGCGTCCTGAAAGCGGCGCAGAAACGTGCGCTGGCTCATCCCGACCCGGCGCGAAAGGGAGTCCACGGTATGCGAGGCGGCGAGATGCTGGTGCAGGTAATCAAACAGCTGGCCCAGACGCTGGCTCTCCCGCAGCTGCGCTACCGGGCGGCTTAGCTGCTGCGTCTGGGAACCATCCCGGTGCGGCGGGATCACCAGACGCCGCGCAACGCGGTTTGCCGCCTCCATGCCGTAGTCCCGGCGCACCACGTGCAGGCATAAATCGATTCCGGCCGCGCTGCCCGCGGACGTCAGAATATTCCCCTCATCCTGATACAGCACGTCTTCGACCACGTCGATGGCCGGAAAGCGTCTTTTCAGCACCTCCACGTAGCGCCAGTGGGTGGTGGCTTTTCGCCCGTCGAGCAGCCCCGTCGCCGCCAGCACAAACACGCCGGAGCAGATGGAAAGCAGACGGCAGCCGCGCGCGCTGGCCTGGCGCAGCGCCTCACAAAGCGGTGCCGGAACGGCCTGGTCTGCCCCACGCCAGCCGGGAATGACGATCACGTCCGCCGCGTTGAGCAGGCTGAGATCGCCGTCGGTCAGAATGCGGATCCCGCCCGTTGCCCGCAGCTCGCCTTCGTCCACCCCCGCGACGGCAAACCGGTACCAGGCCTCACCCATTTCCGGGCGCGGCAGACCGAAAATCTCCACCGCCACGCCAAACTCGAAGGTGCATAACCCGTCGTAGGCCAGAACGACAACGCCGGGCGGCGACGCGTGCCTTAAGTTTGTCATCTTTTTGCGGTTTTCTGGCATAAGCGGAGGCATTCACTGGCTGAATTTATGGATAGAGTAGTGTTAACACAAACGACAAAGATGAGGAAGGATCATGAGCTATGTTACTGAATTTCCGGCAGCTGAGCCGCAGGAGGCGGTTGCCCATTTTCTGCGCCGCCTGAGCGTTGAGACGGACTGCGCCGACGTGCACCACGCGCTGGTCAACCAGGAGCAGGATTTTGTGCTGCTGCACGTGGTGGGCAAGGCCGAGCAGTTCGCCCGTCGCCACGTGCCGGGAGCAATCCACCTGCCGTGGAGCCAGATTACGCCGGAGCGGATGGCGCAGTGGCCCGCAGGCACGCTCTTCGTGGTGTACTGTGCCGGACCGCACTGTAACGGCGCGGACAGGGCGGCGCTGAAGCTGGCGCGCCTGGGGCTTCCCGTCAAAATCATGCTCGGCGGAATTACCGGCTGGGAAGATGAGCGTTTTGAATTTGCCCATCAGGACGCCGCTCCGTCAGCGTGAAGATGAAATTTTTTCAACACCCATGAAATTTTCTCGTTTGTCGTCAGGCGGCAGGTATGACATCTTTTTTGGACATTTAGACATCCAGAAGTCTAAAGATTCAAATGATGAACTATCACTGTGGGCAATTATCGCCAACAGACAGAGGAGATTTCCATGCAGCGACAGCACGCCCCGTACCGCGCCGATGTAGTCGGCAGTTTTTTACGCCCCGACGCCATTAAAGAGGCTCGCCTGAAGTTTGCCAGCGGCGAAATCGATGCCGGGCAGCTTCGTGCGGTAGAGGATGAGGCTATCCGCCGCGTTGTCGAGCAGCAGTGCGCCTGCGGGCTTCACGTGGTGACGGACGGGGAGTTTCGTCGCGCCTGGTGGCATTTCGATTTCTTCGACGGTCTGCAGGGCGTGGAACGCTATGATTCTCAGCAGGGCATTCAGTTTAACGGCGTTCAGACCAGGGCCCACGGCGTGCGCGTGACGGGCAAGCTGGGCTTTGGCGATCATCCGATGCTGGAGGACTTCCGCTACCTGAAAAGCATCAGCGGTAGCGCCGAGCCGAAGATGACCATCCCTAGCCCGAGCGTGCTGCACTTCCGCGGCGGCCGTAAGGATATCGACGCCACGGTTTACCCGGATCTGAAGGACTATTTTGACGATCTGGCGACCACCTGGCGGGATGCGATTCAGGCCTTCTACGACGCGGGCTGCCGCTATCTGCAGCTGGATGACACCGTCTGGGCCTATCTTTGCTCGGACGACCAGCGCCGCCAGATCCGCGAGCGCGGCGATGACGCGGACGAGCTGGCGCGCATCTATGCCCGCGTGCTGAATAAGGCGCTGGAGGGCAAGCCGGAAGACCTCACCATCGGGCTGCACGTCTGCCGCGGTAACTTCCGCTCGACCTGGATCTCCGAAGGCGGCTACGAGCCGGTGGCGGAAGTGCTGTTCGGTACCGTGAACGTGGACGCGTTCTTCCTCGAATACGATAACGACCGCAGCGGTGACTTCGCGCCGCTACGCTTTGTGCGCCCCGGCAAACAGCAGGTGGTGCTGGGCCTTATCACCACCAAAAACGGCGAGCTGGAAAACCCGCAAGGGGTGAAGGCGCGTCTGGAAGAGGCCGCGAAATACGTGGCTAAAGAGCAAATCTGCCTCAGCCCGCAGTGCGGCTTTGCCTCCACCGAAGAGGGAAACAGCCTCAACGAAGCCCAGCAGTGGGACAAAGTTCGCCTGGTGACGCAAATCGCCAGCGAAGTCTGGTAAGCCTGTAACCGCGGCGCTGCATTATTACGGTGCAGCGCTGTGCCATTCTGAGTCGTTTCCGGCTCTGCAACCCGCTCGCCCCGCCGTAAACCCAACGCTTTCATCCTGGCATCCTTTTTGCTCTCGTTAAGCTGACGTCACCTTTTTCTGCGTTCTGCGGTAACGGACGCTTTCGCACAGCTTTCTTTCAGGAGTGAAAATATGCACCGTCGTACCTTTGTAAAAGCCTTTGTCCTGTCTGCCTCCGTAGTCGCCATGGGAATGAGTTTTGGCGCGCAGGCCGCGGATACGATTAAAGTCGGGATCATGCACTCGCTGTCCGGCACGATGGCGATCTCGGAAACGCCCCTGAAAGATGTGGCCCTGATGACGATTGATGAGATCAACGCCAAAGGCGGGGTGCTGGGTAAAAAACTGGAGCCCGTGGTGGTTGACCCGGCCTCTAACTGGCCGCTGTTCGCGGAGAAAGCCCGGCAGCTGCTGAGCCAGGACAAGGTGGCGGTGGTGTTTGGCTGCTGGACGTCGGTATCGCGCAAATCGGTTCTGCCGGTGTTTGAAGAGCTGAACGGCCTGCTGTTCTACCCGGTGCAGTACGAGGGTGAAGAGATGTCGCCTAACGTCTTTTATACCGGCGCGGCGCCAAACCAGCAGGCGATCCCGGCCGTGGAGTACCTGATGAGCGAAGACGGCGGCAGCGCGAAGCGTTTCTTCCTGCTGGGCACGGATTACGTTTATCCGCGCACCACCAACAAGATCCTGCGCGCCTTCCTGCATTCGAAGGGCGTTGAGGATAAAGACATCGAAGAGGTTTACACCCCGTTCGGCCACAGCGACTACCAGACCATCGTCTCCAGCATCAAAAAGTTCTCCACGGGCGGTAAAACGGCGGTGGTTTCCACCATCAACGGTGACTCCAACGTGCCGTTCTACAAGGAGCTGGCGAATCAGGGCCTGAAAGCGACGGATGTGCCGGTGGTGGCGTTCTCGGTGGGGGAAGAGGAGCTGCGCGGCATTGACGCCAAACCGCTGGTGGGTAACCTGGCGGCGTGGAACTACTTTGAGTCCGTCGATAACCCAACCAACCAGGCCTTCGTGGCCGATTACAAAGCCTATGCCAAAGCGCACAGGCTGCCCAACGCCGATTCCGTAGTGACCAACGACCCGATGGAAGCGACGTACGTGGGCATCCACATGTGGGCGCAGGCGGTCGAAAAAGCGGGCACGACCGACGTGGATAAAGTGCGCGCAGCCATGGCGGGCCAATCCTTCAAGGCGCCGTCTGGCTTTACCCTGACCATGGATGCCACCAACCACCACCTGCACAAGCCTGTGATGATCGGCGAAATCGAGGGTAACGGCCAGTTCAACGTGGTCTGGCAGACCGAAGAAACGGTGCGCGCCCAGCCGTGGAGTCCGTTTATCGCCGGGAATGACAAAAAGCCCGAACAGCCGATGAAAACCGCCAGCAACTAAGCCAAAACCGCAGGGAGAAAAGTCATGAACGCCATGCGCATGTTCATCGCTATTGTATGGCTTACCGGACTGCTGCCAGGGATGGCGCAGGCATCGGACGCCGATGATTTTGTCGCCGCAGCGCGCGGTCAGCAGGCCGCGCTGCTTGAGCAGTGGGCGGCTGCGCCGGAGCCGACCCGGCTGCCTCTGCTTGAGGCGCTGCAGCAGGAGAGCCTGTATGCCGATGCCCAAAAGCATGCCTTTACGCGCAGCGGCGGGGAAACCGTCGCGCTGGGCGACGCAGCGGCGGCGGCAGGGCCGCTCAAGGCGGTACGGCTGACCAACCGGCTGCGCGTCTTAGCCGCTACGGCGCTGGCAACGCATCAGCTTGTCAGTGACAACGTCACGCAAAGGCGCTCCGCCGCCCGCCAGCTGCAGCGTAATGCACAGCCTGGTATGGTCGGTTTTCTGCAGAAGCGCGCTGAGGTCGAAACCGATGCCGTCGCACGGGATGCGCTGACGATGGCGCTGGCCACGCTTGGGCTGTCGAACCCGCAGGCGGAGGCGCGACTGAAGGCCGTCGAGCTGCTGGGCCAGTCTGACGATCCGGACGTACAGTCAACGCTGACGCCGTTCACGCAGCCGCAAACCGAACCGGACCCGCGCGTGCGCGCCGCCGCTCAGGAGAGCCTCAGCCAGATTGAGCATCGTCTGATGTGGGGAGACCTGCTCGGGCAGGCCTTTATGGGGCTGTCGCTGGGGTCGGTCCTGCTGCTGGCCGCGCTCGGTCTGGCGATCACCTATGGACTGCTGGGGGTCATCAACATGGCGCACGGCGAAATGCTGATGCTGGGCGCCTACGCAACCTGGATGGTTCAGCAGGCGATGGGGCACTTCACGCCGCAGTGGCTGGCGCTCTATCCCGTTGTGGCGCTGCCCGTCGCGTTTTGCATCACGGCGGGAATTGGCATGGTGCTGGAGCGCACGGTGATCCGCCATCTCTACGGACGTCCGCTGG
>CAMKZP010000220.1 GCA_946477805.1 uncultured Enterobacter sp. | reverse complement strand
CAATGTCTTCGGCAAAATCATTGATTACATTAAACTGATGTTCCATCACTGGTTTGGCTAAAAATTGAACACTTGAAAGTGTGATTTTGATCCCCATATACTAAGTATCCTGATAACTCCCACCCGATGTGGGAGTTATTATTTTTTGACGTTACGCCGGAGCTGACATGAAAACCAAACTTAACGAACTGCTTGAATTCCCTACCTCATTTACTTACAAAGTAATGGGTCTGGCGAAGCCTGAGCTGGTTGATCAGGTGGTTGAAGTGGTACAGCGCCATGCGCCGGGCGATTACTCTCCGTCGGTAAAACCAAGCAGCAAGGGCAACTACCACTCGGTTTCTATTACCATCACTGCGACACACATTGAGCAAGTTGAGACGCTGTACGAAGAGCTCGGCAATATCGAAATCGTTCGTATGGTGCTGTAGACCCTTTGCGGTTACCCGGTTTGCCGGGTAACCCGCCTCCCCGCTGTGATATACTCCCCGCTACCTTTTCTCTCCTTTCGTTGGGGACATCGTTTTGTACCAGGATAAAATTATTGTCCGCCATCTCGGGCTGCAACCTTACGAGCCTGTCTCCCAGGCTATGCATGATTTCACCGATTCACGCGATGACGCCACACCCGATGAGATCTGGCTGGTTGAGCACCTTCCGGTTTTTACTCAGGGTCAGGCAGGTAAAGCCGAGCATCTGCTGATGACGGGAGATATCCCGGTGATTCAAAGCGATCGCGGTGGACAGGTGACCTATCATGGCCCCGGGCAGCAGGTGATGTATGTGCTGCTCAATCTCAAGCGCAGAAAGCTGGGCGTGCGCGAGCTCGTCACCCTGCTGGAGCAAACGGTGGTCAACACCCTTGCGGAGTTTGATATTGACGCCCATCCCCGTGCAGATGCCCCGGGCGTATACGTGGGAGAGAGGAAAATATGTTCGCTCGGCCTGCGCATTCGTAAAGGCTGCTCTTTCCACGGACTGGCGCTCAATATTAATATGGATCTTACCCCGTTCCTGCGCATCAACCCGTGTGGCTATGCTGGAATGGAAATGGCGCAAATGCGTCAGTGGGTGGAAACGGCCACGCCGGAAATTATTCGGCCTGTACTTTTAAACAAGTTTTTAGCGCTGCTTAACAATCCTCCCCACGAATATATCCCTGCTTAATATATCCTGGATGATGGCTCGTTTATTTGACGAGCCGCTGCTTATTTCCCGCTTTTACGCTTTACAATAATCCGCATATTCTATATTTTCGAAGCGCCCGCATAATAGCGTTACATATTATTCACCAAACTGATAGTACCGCCCGCGGCACGCATGTTACTGGCGTGACAATCACCCAACTGTTTGTTTTCGATAAACAAGTGAAGTACGCAAAACACTTTACGAATCTCTGCAAGCATAATAAATAAATTCAACTATCATTCATACTATGAATGGATATGGAGTGAAAGCGTGGAGTCTACGAATTTACCAGCCAAACGTCTCAATGAACCCGGTGGTGAAGATAAACCGCACGTTTTTCGGACTTTACGAAATATTGATCTCAATTTATTGACTATTTTTGAGGCAGTATATGTCCACAAGGGTATCGTTAACGCTGCGAAAATTCTTAATCTCACGCCTTCAGCTATTAGTCAGTCAATCCAAAAATTGCGCGCTATATTCCCCGATCCTTTATTTATTCGCAAAGGCCAGGGAGTAACGCCTACGGCTTACGCCACCCATCTGCACGAGTATATCAGCCAGGGGCTGGAGTCCATTCTGGGCGCGCTGGATTTGACGGGCAGCTACGACAAACAGCGGACCATCACCATCGGTACTTCTGCCTCGCTGGGTGTCCTCGTTATGCCTGCCATCTACCAGGCCATCAAGGAGCATGCACCCCAGCTGTTGATACGCAACGTGATGGTGACGGAGCCCGAAACCCAGCTGGCGCAATTCCAGACGGATTTGATTATCGACACCAACAGCTTCAGCGCCCGCGCGTTAGGGCAAAACGTTCTCTACGCCGACAGGCTGACGCTGGTGTGCCGTAAGCAGCATCCGGCACTCGGTGAGCCTTTAACGTTAGACAACCTGCGCCGCTACGAGCACTCCTCCTTCATGGCCGACGGTCAGGGTGCAAACCCGCTGCGCCAGCGCATCGATGAACTCTTCCCGGAACGCCAGATCAGCTTCAGCAGTTACAATATGTTTACCGTCGCGTCACTGATCGGCAGCAGCGACATGCTCTGCATTATGCCTGCCCGCCTGTTTAGTCTGCTGCGTAAATGCTGGCCGCTGGAGAGTATCCCCCTTACCCAGCTAAATGAAGAATCGTTAGAGATTTCACTCCATTACAATAAGCTCAGCCTGCGCGATCCGGTTCTGGAAAACGTTATTAACGTTATCCGCCAGGCATTCTGACAGGCTCGCTCAGTTGATGCCCCTGCGGCATGCAGGGCAAATGGCACAAAACAACAACTATTTTACAATTTGGCGACCGGGCAGGCTGCTTTATAGGCCCTTTCAATGATATACTGCCTGTCGTTCGTTCAAAAATAGTTGATAAATACAACATTCCCTTGAATAGAAACGCTTTCCTTCGATATTCGCAACTGGAACACGCACGCTATGAGTAAACCCATTGTGATGGAACGCGGTGTTAAATACCGCGATGCCGATAAAATGGCCCTTATCCCGGTTAAAAACGTGGCTACAGAGCGCGAGGCGCTGTTAAGAAAACCGGAATGGATGAAAATTAAACTTCCGGCAGACTCTTCGCGTATCCAGGGGATCAAAGCGGCGATGCGCAAAAACGGCCTTCACTCCGTCTGTGAAGAAGCCTCTTGCCCGAACCTTGCTGAATGTTTCAACCACGGCACCGCGACCTTTATGATTCTGGGTGCCATCTGCACCCGCCGCTGCCCGTTCTGCGACGTTGCTCATGGCCGCCCCGTTGCGCCAGACGCGAACGAACCGCAGAAACTGGCGCAGACCATCGCCGACATGGCGCTGCGTTACGTAGTCATCACCTCGGTAGACCGTGACGATCTTCGTGACGGTGGGGCACAGCACTTCGCGGACTGTATTACCGCTATCCGTGAGAAAAGCCCGAACATCAAAATTGAGACGCTGGTTCCAGACTTCCGTGGCCGTATGGATCGCGCGCTGGACATCCTGACCGCGACTCCGCCAGATGTCTTTAACCACAACCTTGAGAACGTGCCGCGTATTTATCGCCAGGTACGTCCAGGCGCGGACTACAACTGGTCCCTGAAGCTGCTCGAGCGCTTTAAAGAGGCACACCCGAACATTCCGACCAAATCAGGCCTGATGGTTGGCCTCGGCGAAACCAATGCCGAGATCGTTGAGGTCATGCGTGATTTACGCCGCCACGGCGTCACCATGCTGACGCTGGGCCAATACCTGCAGCCCAGCCGCCACCACCTGCCGGTGCAGCGCTACGTTAGCCCGGATGAGTTCGATGAGATGAAAGCCGAAGCGATGGCGATGGGCTTTACCCACGCGGCCTGCGGCCCGTTCGTACGCTCCTCTTACCATGCGGATATGCAGGCGAAAGGCGAAGAAGTTAAGTAATCCTGTAATATTTAATTACAGTAATGCAAAAAAACCGGCTCGTGAGCCGGTTTTTTTTATGCAAGCCTTGCAGCAGCGCCATTACTCTTTGTGTGAAAGCTTCTCTGCGGGAACGTCATCCCCGGCGCTTTTCTTCGCGGCCGCGTCATCATCGTTCATCGCTTTCTTAAAGCCTTTAATGGCAGCACCCAGGTCTCCCCCCAGCGTGCGTAACTTCTTGGTACCAAACAGCAGGACGACCAGTGCGGCAACCACCAGCAGTTTGGTAATACTAATCTCACCCATAGATACCTTCTTTACTTAAAACAGGCTGCAGTCAGCGCCAAAAAACCTGATGGTATTAACGGTCATTTGGCGCGCGCACACAATAGCAATCTGTAAC
Source organism: uncultured Enterobacter sp. (assembly GCA_946477805.1). Classification (GTDB taxonomy): domain Bacteria; phylum Pseudomonadota; class Gammaproteobacteria; order Enterobacterales; family Enterobacteriaceae; genus Enterobacter. The sequence goes on along the minus strand of CAMKZP010000220.1, from coordinate 2,496 downwards.
AAGGTGAATCAAGCATTGTTGAAAAAAACGTCATAATAATTGCGGTGGCGCAAACCGGCGGTTGCGAAGAACGGGCAGCTGACGGCGTGCAAGCGCGATCCGCTCCGACGATATCTCCGTTAACAACAGAGCGGGAGATTCAGCCGCCGCTGCAACCGTCACGCCCAGCGGGTCAACCACCCTGCTCTGCCCGATATTTTTATTCCCGCACTCGCCCGCGGCCACGATGTAACAGGTGGTATCCAGGGCGCGTGCGGCCAGCAGCGTTGCCCAGTGGTGCTCTTTTAAGGGCCCTTTGACCCACGCGGCTGGCAGCACCAGCACATCGGCGCCCTGAAGCGCCAGGCTCAGCGCCAGTTCAGGGAAACGAAGATCGTAGCAGGTCATCAGCCCAACGTTTAAGCCCTCGATCTCAATAAGCGGCGGTATCTGGCTTCCCGGATCGACCAACCGCGACTCCTGAATACTGAAGGCATCATAAAGATGCAGCTTTGCGTAGCGGGCGATAACCTTGCCTTCGCGTATCGCCACCATCGTGTTCAGCGCCCTGCCCGGCGAGGAGGGAACGTGCACCGTCAGTATGGTGGTCATTGAGCTGCCAGCGCTCTGCGCGAGGAGAATGTTCATAAAATCCCCCTCCAGAGGCTGCGCAGACTTCACTGAGAGGTCTGGATCGTTATCATCCCGCGCCAGCAGCGCTTCAGGAAGCACCAGCAGCGACGCCCCCTTTTGCTGCGCCTGCGCCATCAGAGAGGCGCAGGTCCTCGCATTCTCACGCCAGTCCGGCGTCACCGCAAACTGCCCTACCGCAACATACATATTTGTCCCCCGGTCAAAAACAGCGTTAAACTCGATGCTCTTACACATCAAATAGCAGGTATTTAGCGTGTTACAACTTCTTTTAGCCGTTTTTATTGGTGGGGGAACGGGTAGCGTTGCGCGATGGTTCTTAAGCATGCGGTTTAATCCCCTGCATCAGGCCATTCCGCTGGGGACGCTGGCAGCAAACCTGATCGGCGCATTTATTATCGGGATGGGGCTGGCCTGGTTTAACCGTATGACGGATATCGACCCAATGTGGAAGCTGTTGATCACCACCGGATTTTGCGGCGGGTTAACCACGTTTTCCACCTTCTCGGCGGAAGTGGTTTTTCTGCTTCAGGAAGGCCGCGTTGGCTGGGCGCTGACGAATATCGCCGTTAACATGCTCGGCTCATTTGCGTTGACCGGGATCGCATTTTGGCTATTTTCATCCGCCAGCGCGCACTAACTCTCGCCGCGTTAATGTTAGCTTAATTTTTCTCTGTCACGCTGCGTGCAACGTTGAGCGAGGGTGACAGTATGAAAGAGAGTTTTCTGAGCGTGGGGCTGGTTTTACTGAGCGTGGCAATCGTGGCCAGCTTCCTGAAAATGTACCTGCTGGGCTGATTCAAAACGAAAAAAACCCGCTCATTGAGCGGGTTTTGAAATTCTTGCTGACGCGTCTGAATTACAGAGCGATTACGTTAGCAGCAGAAGGGCCTTTGGCACCGTTAGTGATTTCAAACTCAACGCGCTGACCTTCAGCCAGGGTTTTGAAACCATTGGTCTGGATTGCAGAGAAGTGTACGAACACGTCTTTGCTGCCATCTTCAGGAGTAATGAAACCGAATCCTTTGGACTCATTAAACCACTTAACGTTACCTTTAATCTTAGACATCAAAATTACCTTTACATTAAAAAACGACACAAATGCTGTGTCGGGTATCAGTACATCAATTACGGGACCTTTTGTCCAGCGGAGATTTGATAAAAAGTGACAAAAGTCGCGTTAATTTTTGCGGGCCGATTTTTATCCTTTACGATTCAACGGCAGTACGTTTTTTCGCCGCAATAAAGGTTTTTTTCAGTTAAAACTGAAAACGCATCCAGGCAAAGTAAACGTTTCCGTTGTTATAGGTTCCCGGAATGTAGGTCATCTGGAAAGTGGCTGGACCATAGCCAATGGAGGCCAGCGGCAGCAAAACGGGGACCGGAATGTACTTCCAGTTATCGCGCGCCGTAAAGCCTGCGGTATAGCCCAGGCCGAGACGGAAGTTGTCATCCGCTAATGGTCGCCAGGTTTTCTCCCAACCGTAACCGCCAATCGGCTCCCACTTGTTGTAAGAGTCCTTAAACGCCATCAGATACAGGCCGTGCCAGTTGCCCTTTTCATCCCAACGGGATTGCCCGAAGCCCGCTCCCCAGGGACGCTCGTTGTAGCGGTCCGTTTTTTCTTTGTCATAGGCAAAGCGTGCGTGCCACGTTATTGCCGGAATATAGAGATCGTATTGCTCTGGCTGCTCCCAGGTTTGCGCGACGTTATCCTTAAACGTTGAGAACCAGCCTTTATCAGCCGCTGTTTCCCCTGCATGCACAACAGAAGAGAACGTTAACTGCGCAAAAATAAACATTAAAATCAGGGGGAATTTATTACGTAACATCACAATTCACTTACCATTCTTCGTCTGTCTCTTA